>JAAUQL010000189.1 GCA_012033595.1 Cyclobacteriaceae bacterium
ACACCCTGCTCCGAAGCCTCTTTCAATATGGAGAGCTTCTCTTCTTTGCTAAATTTTCTTTTTCTCTTTGACATAATTACTAATTTAAAACTATAATTATGTCCGACGAATTAGGGGGCTAAATCACGTTCCAGTTCCCTTTTATCTCTAAATCGTTCATTTTAT
Source organism: Cyclobacteriaceae bacterium (assembly GCA_012033595.1). Taxonomy (GTDB): domain Bacteria; phylum Bacteroidota; class Bacteroidia; order Cytophagales; family Cyclobacteriaceae; genus JAAUQL01. The sequence continues at coordinate 166 of JAAUQL010000189.1, forward strand.
TAATATTTAAGTTGATCTATTTTTTATTGTTTGACTTAAAACTTTTGTCCTGTCTATTGAAAATTCCATTCCAAAAAGCAATTTTTCAAGAATTTACACGTAGGTGATTGATTTTCAACTCATTAAACATTACTCTGCCCAAATGCTATTCATTTCTCGCTGGGGATATTGAGTAATAGTTTCCACAGCACCGTGTAGTTTTATTCCTGATTGCTATCGGAAAGTTATGTCGCTGGTTTATAAAAAAAAGATAAAAATAAATCGACCAACCCACACAATAATTTTATGGAACTTTTATTCCAACTATTGATATCGGCGTGGTGTCAAACAATACTGAAAAGGAAATTTTTATCTGAATTGGGCAATAATTTCACAGTTTTTGCACTAAAAAGGTAAAGGAGGACTGAATGTATGTTTAACCAAAAACGATGTAAAACAATGAAAGTAAAGTCTAAATTATTGAACAAACTAATGATTGCTCTTGGCGTGGTGGCGCTCTTTTCACTGACCAGTTGTCTCGACGATGATGACGATATAACGCCAGAACAGGTAGCCTTTGTATCGATTTACCATTTGTCGCCAGATGCGCCCGACCTCGACGTAGAATTGGACGACCGGTTGATCTTTAACCAGGCGCTGGAGTATACCGATTATTCCAATTATCTAAGGTTTTATCCCGGATCGCGCGAATTGGCTTTTAGTCCATTCAATGCCAACAATATTTTGGTGGACACCACCGTCAATTTCCAGGCCGACAAGGTCTATTCGGTATTTGTGAGCGGAGCAGGAAGCAATCTCTCCACACTGATAGTCGAGGACAAAATCGAAAGCCCTGCGGCAGGAGAATCAATGATCCGGGTGATCCATTTATCACCCGATGCTGCGGCAACTGATTTTTATCTGGGCGATGAAAGTACCGCACTGATCTCTGACCTCGAATTTAATGAGTCAAGTGAGTTTGAAGCTATCGATGCCGGAGAGTATGACCTCAACATTACGCCTGGCGGCGAAACGGATGCGTTGGTTTCGGTTGAAAAAGCTAATTTTAGAGAAGGAGGTATTTATACTGTATTGCTCCGTGGTTTCGAAAATGCCCCGGCAGGCAATAACAATGATTTGAGCATTCAAATAGTTCGGAACCAATAGTTGCTCCGCCGATACACATTGAAAAGCCGGATGCTGGGTATATACCATTATCCGGCTTTTTTTATCTCTAAATAGACGCTTAGCGCTAAAAGGAAGCATGGACATGCTTCAGACCTTTTGCCGATGCCGCTTGTTCACCATGTGCATATCACTGGCAATTTGAAATTTACGCCAACACCCTTGAGCACTCATCCGACAACAGGTTCAATCTGCGGTAACCTGGCTCCCCCACCAATTATTGTTGGGATCGAAATCGGGCGAGAGCAACTCCATTCTTTCCTTCTCCAACCTGGGCCATACTTCATTCACCACCTTTTCTAAGTGCTTTTGCTCAGCGGCGGCTGTCCACTCCGGATCCCTGGTCGGATATCTGGCTCCCATTTCATCCAAGAGTGTAAATAATCTGGTGCTCATAGACTTGACCTGCTCCGGATATTCCACTGCCAAATCGTTGTTTTCCCCTACATCATTTTTCAGATCGTACAGTTCTTCCCGGCCATCTTCATAGTAGTGAATTAGCTTCCAATCTCCTTCACGGATAATAGACGATGGCTCTCCACCCTGATTGCCATAGTGGGGATAGTGCCAAATAAGTGGTCGGGGAGCCAATGTGCCTCCTTTCAATACAGGCACCAGGCTAAGGCCATCTTTATGCTGGTTTGGCTTTAAATCCAGTCCGGCCAATTCGAGAAATGTAGGGTAGAAATCAGTGCCGCTCACGGGCGTATCATTTCTTTCACCGCCTCTGGTGATCCAGGGTACTTTGATGAAATATGGTTCCCTGATGCCCCCTTCAAACTGGTAGCCTTTACCGGCTCTGAGTGGTAAATTTGAGGTGGCAAATGCGTCGCCGGCAGCTACGCCGCCATTGTCGGAGGTAAATACGATAACGGTGTTGTCGCCAAGTCCTGCGTCATCGACCGCGTCGAGCACCACCCCCACTGCATCGTCCATGGCTTCAACCAGTCCGGCATAGACGGGGTTGTCCTGCACCTGACGAATAGGCAGGAAATGTCCCATTTCAAATCCAGTGTCTGCAATACCCAAATCTTCAGCTTTTTCACGGTATTTGGCCCATTTTTCTTCTGTGGTTTCAATAGGCCCATGAACAGCGTAAAAAGATAAATAGGCAAAAAACGGTTGACCTGTGACGTTAGGATTGTTTTGCTGTATGAATGCGACAGTTTCGTTGGCAAGGCGCATCGAAAGGTTTTCACCATCTTTTTTATTTACCAGTTTTGGATTTTTATACGGAGAGAAATAGCCCCCGGCAGGGTAGCCGGCATGCCAACCGCCAATGTTAATATCAAAGCCATGTGCAAGGGGCCAGCTGGTGCTGTCGCCCAAATGCCACTTGCCTGCAAAAAAAGTCTTGTATCCTACCTCTCTGAGTGCCTCGGGCAGTGTAGTGGCTTCGGCGGGTAGTTTGTGTACATATTCCGGAGGCAGCAATTGGTTGGCACGCCCGGCCTTTCGCCAGTCTTCTCCCGTTTTGGCTCCGATCCAGTCGGTGATGCCATGTCGGGCAGGAAAGGTACCCAACATGATGCTGGCTCGCGACGGACTACACACCTGGCAGGCAGCATAGCCATTGGTGAACATCATTCCCTCAATGGCTATCCTGTCGATGTTGGGGGTTTCATAATAATTGCTGCCCGTCACGCTTAAGTCGTGATTTCCGAAATCATCCGCAAGGATAAATATGAAATTTGGCTTGAGGACTGCATCCTCTGTTACACTGCTTTTTTCTTTGCACCCTGCTAGAAAAAAAATGATTGCTACAAAAAGTACAAGTTGGGATTTAAAAATCATCTGATTATATGGTTTTTATACATGTTAGACAAGTTGCGTTCAAAAGTAATTTATCCGCATTAAAAAACCAGTGACTCCGCCCATTTTCAACTTTAGCACTGGTTTTGGTAATTCTACGTTAATTTAAGGATCAGTCCTCTAAAGGCTCCCCGGCGATCAATAGCGGCGAGGCTTCTATTTCTTTTATCTCCATGGCCGAAACAATGATTTCCAAGGAGGAGTTGACTTCCCTTTGCTCCTTTTCGCTTAGGGATCCCAGTTTTTTGGCCAATCGATCATGCAAAACATTGGGAGCATCCTCCAATAGTTTCATCCCTTTGGCAGTCAGCACCACATAGGTGATGCGCTTGTCGCCGGACTTGGGCAACCTGGCCACCAGGCTCTTTTTCTCCAGCCGGTTGATGATGCCCGTCACGGTGCTGGAATTAAGGCTGAGCAATTCCATCAAATGCCTGTGGGTCGATTGGTAGTGCTCACATTGCAGCAGGTGGTTTAGGCTTAGGAGTTGTGTCATACTCAAACCAAAGTCTTTCTGAATGCTTTTCGATTCCAGATTGAGTGATCTTACAATTTTTCGGATGTTTACCAATATTTTCAGGGTACTCATATCAAAAGGTATTAAAAATTGCAAAAGTTCTAAAAATACTGATCTTAGCGCATTTTTTCAATTACATATTTCCTATATCCCCCCAACAAAAAAAGCACGCAAACCCAGCTCCGTAGGAGCGATATTTTTGTAGAACGCAACGAAAAATACCTAATCCAGCTCCGTAGGAGCGATATTTTGTAGAGCTATGATAATGGAATGTAAAATATTCGAGAACAATAAATATCGCCCCGACGGGGCTTCAT
>JAAUQL010000094.1 GCA_012033595.1 Cyclobacteriaceae bacterium
ATACTGAGTTGCTCGAAATCGGACAAGCGCCCATCAAACTGGAACCTGTAAAATTGACGATGTCGATCAGTAGAAAACCACACCGAAAGTATCGGTGCTGGATCATTCGGGCAATAAAACCGGCAAAGTATTGAGGTAAAAATGGCACATGGCAATTGGACGGCACTAAGACTGAAACCATTTATTATCTGTTGGAATATTGATTACAAACAACATAACTTTTTATATCATGATAAAGCAGCTTACATTCATTTTATTATTAGGTTTTTCCAATTCACTTTTGGCTCAGAACCCAATCGTACCTCCGGGTGTATATATCGCAGACCCATCGGCTCATCAGTGGAAAGACGGGAAAATGTACGTTTACGGATCTCGCGACGAAAGTCCTGATTATTATTGCTCGCACAGCTATGATGTGTTGTCATCATCTGATCTGAAAACATGGACCATTTCCTCAAATGCCTTTGCCAGCAAGGGTGAAAATGACCAGGTGAGCTATAGCGATGATTTTTGTACGCACCCGATTGTCAGTATCACAATGGGCATTACTATCTATATTATTGTCTGGCCAACAACACTAAAACGGAAGGTGTTGCTACCAGCAATTCCCCAAATGGTCCTTTTACCAATGGCACCAATATCAAGGTTGGTGGTTTCAATGAAATCGACCCGGCTGTCTTTATCGACGACGACGGTCAGGCTTATTATATTTGGGGTCAATTCAATGCCAAAATGGCCAAGCTGAAACCCGATATGATATCGATAGATACTGCTACCATCAGGGAAAATATCGTCACTGAAAAGGAGCACTTTTTTCATGAAGGCGGATATCTGGTAAAGCGTGATGGCATTTACTATTTTGTGTATGCGCATATGGGGAGAGCCGGTCGGCCTACCTGTATCGGTTATGCTACCAGCAATTCACCCATGGGTCCGTACACGTATGGCGGGGTGATTATTGATAATGATCACTCCGATCCCGGCTGCTGGAACAATCACGGATCGATTGCAGAGTTCAATGGCCAATGGTACGTTTTTTATCATCGACCAACTCATGCTTCATATACCATGAGAAAAGCCTGCCTTGAACCCATTGCATTTGCTGAAGATGGCAGCATTGCCGAAGTGGAAATGACATCGCAGGGTGCAGCAGCGCCATTTGCAATGGGCACTCAAATAGACGCTGCTCAGGCGTGTTTGTTATATGGAAATACGAGGATTAGGGCAATTGCCAGGGATAATGAAGCACTGTGCGAAATACAAAACGATGATGCGGCAGCTTATAAGTATATAAATTTTGATCGCAATGCAGATTCATTGAAAATACATATCATGCCCGGCCAGGCGAGTTTCGATATTGATGTAAAATTGGGCAGTGCATGGGGCAAAACCATTGCAAGGATCAATGTGCCAGCCAATACCGCTGGGAAGGAGGCCATAACCTATAGCTGCAAAATCGAGCAAACAGATGGTGTGCATGCGGTTTGGCTGAAATTCTGGGGGAACCCAGGCAAAGAGGCATACATCGATTGGCTCCAATTTTTTTGATTTTCAAGACAAGTCCTGAATTCTGGTCATCGTCAATTAGTTTGCTACGGGCACCAGCGCTATGTTGATACCTGATGCAGCTCCGGAAGCGGACAAAATCGACAATAGTTTCGGGGTTAAGCTTATATGATTTGATGCCATTTTGCGCATAGCCGGCTGATAAAAATTGATCATACAACAGTGTTTTATTTTTTTTGACAAAATGAATTTACAAAAAGCAATTCTTTTCATATTTCTGGTTTCAGTGCATGGTGTGTACGGTCAAGGTCTGGAAATTTCCAGGTTAAAAATAGATCATCAAAATACACCCCTCGGATTCGACAATCATGAACCGGAGTTTAGTTGGATGTTGAATGCATCTGAACGGGGGGCGATGCAGAGCGCATATGAAATTGTGGTATCGGAAGATGAGGCCAGACTGGAAAAGGGCAGTTCCTGGCACTCGGGAAAAGTGCCAGGCAGCCAGACTTTTGGCGTCAGGTATGCAGGCAGGCCACTCAAGTCTTTCACACGATACTATTGGAAAGTCAGGGCATGGAATCAGGAAGGAAATCCATCGGAATGGAGCGATCCTTCATGGTTTGAAACCAGCATGATGAGCCCATCTGACTGGAAAGCACAATGGATTTCGGATCAAAATTCCCTGCCTGAAAAAGATGAGGATTTTTACATCCCCACCCCGGGTCCTTTACTGCGCAAGGAAATCAGTTTGAAAAAAGAAGTAAAAAAAGCCCGGCTTTACATAGCAGGGTTGGGTTATTCTATCGCATACATCAACGGGCAGCGTGTAGGTGACCACATGCTCGACATGCCCTGGACGCAATTTGACAAACAGGTCACTTACAATACTTTTGATGTGACCTCCATGCTTGTCAGGGGGGATAATGCCCTCGGGGTGATGCTGGGCAATGGCTGGTACAACCCCATGCCCATTAAACTATTTCAACGATGGAACCTGCGCGATTACCTCACGGTAGGCAAACCATGTCTGATGGCTCAGTTACGGATAACTTTTGTGGATGGGAGCACGCAAACCATCGTAAGCGATACGAGCTGGAAGGCCGGTAAGGGGCCAATACTGATGAACAGCGTTTACCTAGGCGAAACCTACGATGCCCGTCTGGAGCAAAAAGGCTGGCAAAATCCGGGCTATAACGATAAACACTGGCAGCAGGTACAAACTCCTGTCGGGCCAAAAGGCGTTTTGATTGCCAGATACATTCCTCCGGTCAGAGTCACCAAAATATTGAAGCCGGTGAAAATGACCCAGCGGCGCCGGGCGTTTATCTTTGTGATTTTGGGCAAAACTTTGCAGGCGTACCGCGATTGAATGTCAGTGGACCAGCCGGAACCAAAGTAGTAATGAGAAGTGGGGAAGATGTGCATGCTGATGGCTCGCTTAATTATCTGACAGTTATTGCCGGCCAGCTCAAAGGCATGTGGAACCTCAGTGGCGGGCCTGGTTGCCCAAAAGATCCGATGATGGTCAACACCTATATTTTAAAGGGAGAAGGGAACGAGGTTTATAACCCTGAATTTACATTTTCAAGCTTTAGGTACCTCGAAATTACCGGGTTTCCCGGTGAGCCGGATCTAAGTTCGGTGGAAGGCCTGCGAATGAATACCGACTTGGAGGAGACGGGGTCATTTTCATGTTCCAATGAAATGTTTAACAAAATACAGGAAGCCACTAAGTGGACTTTTCTTAGTAATGTTTTCAGCGTTCAGAGTGATTGCCCCGGTCGCGAAAAATTGGGTTACGGGGCAGATGTTGTGGTGACTGCAGAGGCATTTAGCTATAATTTTGACATGAGCAATTTTTACCGGAAAGTAGTGCAGGACTTTGCAAACGATGTGAGACCCAATGGTGGAATGCCGGAAATCGGTCCCAATATCGGTATCAACATGGAAGGTATGGGGGGCGACACCGGATCTCCCGGCTGGCAACTGGCTTTTCCATTTGGCCTTAAGGTCCTGTTCGATTATTATGGCGACACCAGCGTAATCAGAAAAAATTATGACATGTTAAAAAAACAGGTTGATTTTATGCATTCGGTGACACCAGGACATATTGTAGCCAGATGCATCAGCGACCACGAGAGTATCGATCCAAAACCGGTGGCCTTGTCGGCGACGGCATTTTATTTTCATCATGTAAAAATACTGAAGGAATTTGCCGGGATGTTGAAAAAAGAAGATGATGTAAAAACCTACAAAAAGCTGGAGTCGGATATTCAGAATGCCTTTGTAAAAACATTCCTGAAACCTGGAGAAGGAGTTTTCGACAATGGTACCCAGGCGGCTCAATTGATTGCTTTTTATTATGATTTGGTTCCTGAAAATGAAAAAGAAGCCGCGTTTGACCATCTACTGCTCGAAATTTTTGATAAGCACAAGGGACATTTGTCCACCGGCATATTTGCCACCAAGTTCATGTTCGACTTTTTTCGTGAAGAAGAGCGAAACGACATCGCTTATATCATTGCCAACCAGCGCACATTCCCGGGCTGGGGCAATATGCTGGCCAATGGAGCCACCACCTTGTACGAAAGCTGGGATTATCCCGATACGGTAAATTCGCAAAACCACCCGATGTTTGGCTCCATTTCCGAATGGTACTACAAGTCACTGCTGGGCATCAACGGATTGGAGCCCGGGTTCCAACGATTCGAGATCAAGCCACAGCCTGCCGGGGATATCATATGGGCCAAAGGTCACTACAATTCGGTCGTAGGGCGAATCGAAAGCCAATGGGAAATAACGGGAACCCATTTCATATTAAAAGTTGAAGTGCCTGCCAACACGCAATCCATAATTTATCTGCCTGCAATTGATGCGATAAACATTTTGGAAAGTGGTAAACCGATCGATGAATCAAAAGGACTACATTTTATCGGTTTAAAAGGTGGCTATGCCGTATTCGAAGCCGGTTCGGGGGTTTATTCTTTTCTATCTAAGTATCAGCGGTAATGTCCAATCCCATGATTTCAAAGGTGAACGGGCTGTCTTATAGCTTTTGCCGGGGTAGCGGATTCAGCTTATGCAAAGAAACAAGTCTGTAGATGCTGCTTCTTTCAAAACTATTGACGAGCCAGCCGAATACAGGCATTGTGCTATGGGGCCTGCAATACACCTGTCTGATAGTCCAAAAGCACCTTCTGGAAAAGCAGGTTTAGACGCGCCTGAGCCAGTTTGGAAGCTGCTTGTATATAATTATTGTTGGAAGCGCTCAGTTCTATGAGGCTGCCTACGCCCAGAGTGTATTTTTCTTGTTGCACTTTCAGCGCCATATCGGCGGCTTCCTGCTGTGCCATGCTTACTTCATAGGCGGTTTTAACATCCATGAAATTCTGATAGGCATTGCGAACATCGTTGAGAATGGTTTTTTCAAGGTTCTCGGTTTCTATTTGTGCATTTTCATAGTTCACTTTTTGTCTTACTAAAAAGGTTCTGTTCTTTAGGCCGGAATAGATAGGGATGTTCAGCGCCAGGCCAAACTGGTTTCGTTTGTTGTCGATCGCAAGTTGCTCATCGAAGCTTCGAATAGACTGGTCATTGTACCGTGTGCTGAACCCATAAAATGCGGTGAGGCTGGGGGCAAAAGAAGCTTTGGCGATGGCCACAGCCCGTTCGTTGGCTTGTTCTTCAGATCGAAATTGCTTAAGGTCTGGCCTATGTGCGATAGATCGTTGATATAGCTCATCGAGCTTGTATTCTGTCATGCTGATCTGCGCCAGATCCCATTCGGGTACACCCACGCCAAAATTTATGGTTGGGTCGAGCTGTAACGTTATCGCGAGGTTCGATTTGTCATTGCTCAGATCGTTTTTGGCTTGCAACACCAGCAATTCGCGGTTTTTGACGGTGGCGAGCTGATCATACAAATCTGATCTGGGTCTATTGCCTGCTTCCACCATGGCTTCAATTTGCTTCAAAAGCAATTGCTGGGTTTTCAGGTTGTCCTCCGCTATTTCCAGCAGTTCGCTGTCGAGCAATACTTGCAGGTATTGTTTGGTCACTGTTACGATTACATCCTGGACGGTCTTATCGAGCAGGTGGTGTTGAGCATCGAAGTTGGCGTTGCCCAATCGTATCCTGTTCATTTGTGCAAATCCATTAAAGAGGTTGAGGTTAGCTTCCAATCCTCCTGCGAGGTTGTCGCTGGTAGTGTTAATGGTTTTGGCTTCTTGCTCCAGAAAGGTATTGCCACTTGATCTGAAAGCATTTACGTTGGCAAAAACGTTTGGTGCCAGACCTCCAATGGCCTGGTTTTTTTCTGCTTTTACCACCTTCATTTCATTTTGCTGCATTCGCAGGTCGACATTTTGTTGCAAGCCGAGCTGAACAGCCTCTTCGTAGCTGAGCATTACATCCTGAGACCAGGCAGCATGCATAAAAATGCCAAACAGTAGGGTAAAAAATAGTTTATTTATCAATTTTGGTAGCATATATAGTTTTCAATTTTAGCTATAGAGATGTCATTTTTCACTATGCCGTCTTCGAGTGCGATAATGCGCTGGCCAAATTGGGCATTTTTATCAGAGTGGGTCACCTGAATGATCGTCATTCCTTCTTTGTTCAATTCTCCAAAAAGTTGCATAATGTCTTCTCCCTGCTGCGAATGCAGATTGCCAGTGGGTTCATCGGCCAGCAAAAGCGATGGCCGACCTACAATGGCCCTTGCCACGCCAACGATCTGTTGTTGTCCACCAGACAACTGGTTGGGAAACAAGTCTTTTTTGGCCACGATATTGAAACGGTCGAGCATATCGGCTACCATGCTTTTCCGTTCTTTCGATTTCACACCTTTATAGAGTAATGGTGTTTCAATATTTTCATACACGGTTAGTTCGTCGATGAGGTGATAGGCCTGAAACACAAAACCAATGTGGTTTTTGTGCAAGTCTGCGAGGCGCCGCTCTCGTATCAGATGGACTGGTTGATCCATAAAAAAATATTCACCGGCAGAAGGTTGATCGAGCATGCCAATGATATTTAGCATCGTGGATTTTCCGGCACCACTTGGCCCCATAATGGTGACAAACTCGCCTTCGGCAATGTCAAGTGTCACCTCTTTGAGGATGTAGGTTCGCTGAATGCGGCTTTGATAGTACTTGTCGATGCTTCGGAATCTGATCATGGGTTTGCAGGAACATTATGTCGCTGGCTTGCCAAGAAACATGCCAAAGGAAATAGGCCCTGACAGGGGGTGCAAAGGCACTAATGGCTCAATCCGAACTAAGTACAATGTTCGCTGGCGGGATGGGGGTGTCTGAAAACGGACACCAAAAAAATAGGTCCCACCGTTAAGCAGGACCATAATTGCAAGCAGAAAGTTTTTGATTAATTTTAATTGTTGATGCAATATAAAAAAATCAGCAGGAAACCCCACTGATTTTTGAACCTTTTTTATAGTCGGAATATAAAGGAAGATTTCAATTGAATTTGTTTTTTGATCGTCCCTGGCGGTCTAAGGCAACAGGACTCAGTTGCATTTTGTGGATTGCACCACCTAGCAATTCTATTTCTTTGTTTATGCTATCCAACAACTTCAGTACTTTTTTGGCGCGTTCCCTGTTCATCTTTTTTATGTTTACGTTCGTAAAGTTATACTAACAATCACGCCAAAAGGTTTTGAAAACATAAAGAATGCTGCCAACATATCTGGACACGGTGATGGTAAGCAGGCGGGTCGGGCAGCCATGGCTACGACACCACTATGCCCAGTGGGGTAGAAAAAGCGGCTTCGGCTTTTTTTAGTTCTTTGTTTATTTTTTGCAATTCCGTTTGCTTGTCAGGATCGTTTTCATTTTTCAATTGTTGGAGATTTAGCGCTATTAGCTTTTTGATCTTATGAAATTTGATCCTTAGGATATTGCTATACACCGAGCTGGTGAGCACATCTTGCTCTTTGGGAACATAAATCCTGTAGCGCTCCCAGTTTTCACTCACTTCGTAGCGATCCGAAATGAGGTCCAGAGCTTGGTTGCGAATGGTTTCGTCGGGGTAGTTCCTGAAAAAGTCCACATCGACAATATTGCCTTTTTGCAGTTCCTCCTTGAAAATCTGCAAAATGGCATTGTAAGCCGGGGTGGTAAACTCTACCGGATCGAGTTCTTCCAGGTAGTGCTCCACCAGCTTGTATTCTTCTTCGATCTCATTAAAACCGTAGTTGATCAATATCCTGATTGCTTCCCGCTCCTGAAAAATAATGGAATCTTGTTTCGACTCTTTTTTTTGGCTTGTCAGCTCCTCTACCAGGGCATCGGGTTGGTGCTTTTGCGCTTCTCTGTGTTTTTCTTTTTGCTGGGTCAGCAGTATTTTGTTCAACTCGCTGTAAAGCAACTGTTCTTCGAGATCCAGTAGGTCGCTGGTCTGTTTGATGTACAATGCGCGCTTTACCGGATCCGGAATGGTGGCCAGACTGGCGATGATGTTATTGATGGTTTCGGCCTTTTTGATCGGGTCTTGCTCACGGCCATCGAGCAGCAGTTTGGTTTTGAAATGCAGAAAATCCTGTGCACTGTCTTTTAAAAACTGCTTAAAGCCCAGTCCTCCAAGCTTGCGTGCGTAGCTGTCGGGGTCTTCGCCATCGGGAAAAACCACCGCTTTCACATTCATGCCCTGGCGAAGAATCATATCTATGCCACGAAGCGATGCCCTGATGCCGGCGGCATCGCCATCGAATAGCACTGTAATATTGTTGGTATGGCGATGGATGAGCTTGATCTGATTTTCTGTGAGGGAAGTGCCCGATGAGGATACCACGTTTTCGACTCCATTTTGGTGCAGACTGATCACATCGGTGTAGCCTTCTACCAGATAGCAATTGTCTTCGTTTCTGATGGCACGGCTCGATTGAAACAAGCCATAGAGCACATCGCTCTTGTGATAAACCTCTGTTTCAGGGCTATTGAGGTATTTGGGTTGGTTTTTAATGTTTTTGAGTATGCGAGCACCAAAGGCGATGGCTTTGCCGGTGACGCTATGAATCGGAAAAATCACCCTTCCGCGAAAGCGGTCATATTGTTTGTCTTCCTTTTTGATGATCAACCCGGCTTTTTCCAGCAGGTCAGGATTATACCCTTTGGCCGAGGCATCCTTTTCCAGGGCATCCCATTGATCGAGGCTGTAGCCAAGTTCAAATTTGTCTATCGTTTCCCGGGTAAACCCGCGTTCTTTGAAGTAGGTCAGACCAATGTTTTTGCCCTCTTCGGACTCTGTAAGGGTATGGTTAAAAAAATCTTTGGCATAATTAAGTATGATATGGAGGCTCTCCCGTTCATTTTGTCTGATTACCGTTTCGGGAGTTTGTTCTTCTTCCTCCACCTGCACACCATATTTTTTTGCCAGGTATTTAATGGCCTCCAGGTAGCTAAGCCCATCGTATTCCATGATAAAGCTGATGGCATCACCTTGCTTTCCGGAACTGAAATCTTTGAAGTTTTGGTTTCGCGGAAATACAATAAATGATGGAGTTTTTTCGTCAGAAAAGGGGCTTTTGCCTTTGTAGTGTTGTCCGGTACGCTTTAGGGTAACAAAATCGCTGATCACGTCGATAATGTCGATCCGGTTTTTTACTTCATCAATGGTAGCCTGGCTAATACTCACGCTTCACTTTTTAAATTTGAGATTCAAAGTTAATCCAATTGCATGAGTTCAGAAATATAAAGAAGGTCAAATTGTAATGGGGTCAGAATTGTCGGAACACAAAAAAAAATAGCGATATTTGGCGTTTCATTATTATTTGTATTTAATCTAACTAAAGTTAAGCGCTTTGGTTATTCCATTAGAAATGAAGATTAGACTATGTTGGTAAAGGAAGAAGACGTATTGCGGGCGCTCTCGCAGGTGATTGATCCCGACCTGAGAAAAGATTTGGTCACGCTGGGGATGATACAGGATTTGCATGTTTCCGAGCAAAAAATATCTTTTTCTGTGGTGCTCACCACCCCGGCGTGTCCCCTAAAGGAAATGCTGAGAAAGGAATGTGAACAAGCCATAGCAACGCTGGGATTGACGGATGTGAAGCTTGAAATTAATATGACCTCGTCGGTAACAAGTACACGGATGGAAAATTTGCCCCTGCTGCCCAATGTAAAAAATCTCGTGGCGGTGGCTTCGGGCAAAGGTGGCGTAGGAAAATCGACAGTTACCTCCAACCTGGCCGTGGCGCTGGCCAAAACCGGCGCCTCCGTGGGCATAATAGATGCTGATATATTCGGACCTTCGATACCGACCATGTTTGGCTGCGAAAAGGAGCAACCTACCATTAAAAAATCGACGACAAAAACTGGATTGTGCCCATAGAAAAATATGGAGTAAAGTTGATATCCATTGGTTTTCTTTCGCCCGGCGATGGCGCCATCATCTGGCGCGGGCCTATGGCAGGATCAGCGTTAAAGCAATTTATCTCCGATACCGACTGGGGCGATCTCGATTATTTGCTGTTCGATTTGCCCCCGGGAACCAGCGACATTCACCTCACTTTGGTACAGACCATTCCGGTGACGGGAGCCATTATTGTCACCACACCTCAAAAAGTGGCTTTGGCCGATGCATCCAAAGGCTTGTCGATGTTCCGGCAGCCACAAATCAATGTGCCGGTTTTGGGCGTAGTCGAAAATATGTCCTACTTTACACCTGCAGAATTGCCCGGCAACAGGTATTATATTTTTGGTAAAAATGGAGGGCGTGAATTGGCAGAGCAAAACAGTGTTCCATTTTTGGGTGAAATTCCAATAGTACAGAGCATCCGCGAAAGTGGCGATTCGGGAGAGCCTGAAGCACTCAAAAATGAAGTATCATCACAATCATTTATGGCCTTGGCGCAAAACCTTGCCCAGCAAATTGCCATACGAAATGCCTCAAAGGAGAAGACCAAAGTAGTGGAAGTAAATCAGTAGATCATGGAAAATAATACATTGGCCGGAGCGATAATGCAAAAGGTAGAATCGGCGTTGCAGACCATAAGGCCATATCTGGAAGCGGACGGGGGGGATGTGAAAATCCTCGAGATCAGCGATGGAGGCATTGTAAAATTGGAATTGCTCGGGGCATGTGGCTCTTGCCCCATGTCTACCATGACCCTCAGGGCAGGGGTAGAGGAGGCCATCAAGCGCGCCGTGCCGGAAATCACCCGGGTAGAGGCGATCAACATCACCTCCATGGACGATCCTGACGCAAAAATGCCCAACAGATATTTATAACCGGCCTTTTCTTAGAATGTCATCAATTGATTTTTCAAGTCTGTCATTTCCCAACGTAGCGTTTTGACCAGTTCGAGGCATATCGTTGGTTTATTGCTGCTGGCTATCTCACTTTGGCCTGCGATAGGGGTACATGCCCAAAGTCGCTGTAGCACCGTGCAGGCAGAGCGGATCAGGCGTTCAAAATATGAGTTTCTTCCATCAGAAGCTGAATTTGAATTGTGGCTTGCGCAAAAACTAAAAGAACGTAAGCAAAAACCTTTTCCTTTTGACACCAAAGGTGACGGCGATCCGGATAAAATTGCCGTAGTGGTACATGTGATCTACAATGCCGGCGATGACTATGGCGAGGGCGCCAACATCAGCGACGAACAAATATATTCTCAAATAGAGGTGCTCAATGAAGACTATCAGCGAAAAAATGCCGACACCATCTTTACGCAACCTGATTTTTTGAATATCGTCTCGGGCATGAACCTGGAATTTGTGCTGGCCCGGCAGACGATAGATGGCCAGCCGAGCACAGGGATCGTCAGAAAGCAAGGGCCTAAGACCAGCTACAATCCCCTGAGCATTGCTGACCGCGAGCTGCTATCAGCACTTAGCCATTGGGATCCGGAGCATTACCTGAACATATGGGTGGTCAACTTGAGCAATTCTTACATCGGGCTGGCACAATTTCCCGACTATTCTTATCCGGGTTTGGATGGCGAACCCAACCGCGACAATGCCGCTACCGATGGCCTGATCATTGATCACCGGGCATTTGGCTCATCGGCCAAAGTACCCGGACTGGATCTGATGTCACAATACAGCCTCGGGCGCACCACCACCCATGAAATGGGTCATTTTTTGGTCTCAAACATGTTTGGGGAGATGATTATTCCAATTGCAGTAAAGACGACTTTGTGGATGATACCCCGCTTTCAAACAAGGATTACTCCGGACAAAGCACTCCTGTCGATCACCTTTCTTGCAGCAGCAACGATATGTACGAAAATTTTCTGTACTATACCAACGACATAGGCATGAATTCATTTACCAACTTGCAAGTGGAACGCATGCTGACAGTAATTGACAATGCGCCCAGAAGAAAATCATTGTACAACGCCAAAGGCACCACCTATCCCAACGATTTGTTTTTTGACCTTGCCGTAAATAGCATCATTTCGCCCGGAAAAGTGGAATGCGGCCAAGAACAGGTACTAGCCGTGGAAATCAAAAACAATGGAACGGTGCCGGCAAAGCACTTCGACATTATCTATGCGATCAACAACAACGTGAAAAGCTACAGATATGACGGCGATACATTAAAAACTGCCCAGGTAGCACAATTGGTGTTGGAAGAGGTCAACCTGCTGCCTGGAAACTATAAACTAAGTATCAACTTAGACAATATCCCCAACGACATCAGAAGTAGCAATGACAGCAAAACCCTGGTTTTCGCCGTCGATCAGCAATCTGATTTTATTCCGCTGAGAGAGCAATTTGAGCACTTTTCTTTAAACGCCACCAAGTGGATCTCGATTAACGAAGACAATAAGGTGGGTTGGGAATTGGTAGAAACTCCCGAAAGCGGAGGGCAAGAAACAGCCGCCTGGATGAATATGTACAACTATGAAGATGAAAAACAGCAGGATTGGCTCATCAGCCCGAGTCTGGATTTTTCTACCGCAACGGAAGCCAGTTTGACCTTCAAAACCTCATATGCAAAAAACGCCTCTTTCAATGATCAGTTGCGGATACTCGCCTCAAGCAATTGTGGGGCAGATTTTAATGAGGTTATCGCAGTTTATTCGCCATCTGAGCTTGCGTCTGCCACCTCCACAGATTTTTGGGAGCCCGGCAAACAAAGCGAATGGACCAGGCGAACCATAGATCTCAGTAAATATGCGGGTGAGCCAGAAATGAGGTTGGCCTTTGTCACTGTCAATGAATTTGGCAACAATCTTTATCTCGATGATATTGAATTTTATACAACTTCTTCTCAAAATCTGGTAAGTACAGCCAAAAATAGTTTTACCATTTATCCCAATCCCAGTAATGGCGGCCAATTTAAGCTCGCCTTCAACACTTCTGGGCGACAACTTGTAGAAATACTTATCTATGATCGGGTCGGAAAGTTGGTTTCGCAATCATATTTTCCCAATACCCTCAATCAAACCTACGACTATGATCTGTTCGGTTTGCGTGCAGGCATATATATTGTGGTGGCCAAGGGAGAAGATTTTGTTCGCAGCAAGAAAGTGATGATAGTGCATTAATGGTTATCTGCATTTTGTCCATGCAAAAGCGCATAAATCAATGTTGCGCACAAAACCTCAGTAAGTTATTAAGAGTCAGATTAAAAACGTAAAATTTTGTGTATGATTAAGCTCAGGGAAATGATCGCAGGCTCTACAAAACAACGGGGGAGCGGTGGTAGGTGATCGGAAGTATTGTTTTGTCTTGATATGTCTTTGCTTACTTCATTTTCATGAAAAAAAGTAACAACCAGGGACTATCTGTTGAATAATGGTAAGCAAGAAGCAGATTGAGGCACAGCTTGTTTAATATTATTCGCTTCTAATCTCTGCCTCAAGTGCAAGCTTTAATAGCTTTATATCCGAATATCTACTCAAAAGCCGGCGATAAAAAATGCAAAATTCTGGTGAACTACCCCGAAACATGATCATAGGAGTTATGCAGCAAGCCCAGGTTAAATTGTATTTCGCTCCGGTCTCCGTTTTATGCCCGGCATCTATTATTTTTAAATCGCCATTTTTTTTAATTTAAGTTTTATGAAAAAAAACCTATACGTTGCCATCCTTTATGGTGGCAAATCTGTAGAACACGAAATATCCATCCGTTCGGCCAGAAACGTAGTAGCCCACATCGACAAAAATGAGTATACTATTGTCTTGCTTGGTATCGATAAAAACGGAGGATGGTATTTGAACACCGATATCAACCAACCAGTAGATGCAGGCCATGCCGTGGCCATAAAACTCGACGCCCGATCGCCGCACCTCATTGATTTGGTTTCTGAACAAGACGTACAAATAGATGTCGTTTTTCCTGTGCTGCATGGTACAGATGGTGAAGATGGTAGTGTGCAAGGCATGTTTAAAACCATGAATTTGCCGATCATAGGATCAGGTGTTCTGGGTTCGGCCATTGCCATGGATAAGATCATATCAAAAAAAATACTGAAGGAAAGCGGTATTCCGGTCGCCAGTTATATTGAGTTTAAAAAGTCGTCTAAAGGAAACATCAGATTTGCAGAGGTAGAAGCTCAGGTGGGTCTGCCCTTTATGATCAAATCTGCTGCTTTGGGTTCTTCAGTGGGCATTACCATGGTCAAGTCAGCATCAGGATTTTTGCCGGCTTTGGAAGAAGGTTTTCGATATGGCGATAAGATTATCATTGAGCAGTTTGTGAAAGGCCGCGAACTAGAGTGCGCGGTAATGGGCAATGAGCACGCACAGGCCTCCATGCCTTGCGAAATTGTACTGGTAAAAGAATACGATTTTTATACCTATGAAGCCAAGTATCTCGATGAAGCGGCTGTACGGATCGACCTTCCGGCCAATTTAGATGAGAAGCTGGCAGAAGAAGTCAGGCGTATTTCTGTGGCTGCTTATCGTGCATTGCGCTGCGATGACTTTGCGCGTGTAGATCTTTTTTTGACCGAAACAGGTGAAATAATGGTAAACGAAATCAATACCATTCCTGGATTTACCAATGCCAGCATGTTTCCGATGATGTGGCAACATATGGGCATAGGCTATAGCGAGCTCATTTCGAAGCTCATTTCCCTGGGCATAGCCAGACATCAGGAGTCCATAGCGACAGAAACAGATTTTAAAATGGCCAAATAGTACAAATGCACTCAGGGGGATTTTTTTTAGTAAATTTGCTTACGCAAAAAGCAAAGACAAATGTAGCCCGATATGCTTGAAAAATATTTTCGACCTTTGACAACACCATCCTGGAAAACCTTAGCGATTCACATTGCCTTGATTCTCCTGGTCATGATCGTGATCATTATGGTATTCTTTTATGCTTATTTGCCCTCTACCACGCGCCACGGTGAAACCATAACCGTACCCAACCTGGAAGGGATGTCGCTAAACGAGATGGATGATTTTCTCAAAAGGCGCAACTTAAATTACGAGGTGGCAGATTCTAATTACTTCGAAAAATATCCCGCACTGGCTATTCTCAAACAATATCCGTTGCCGGGTGCATATGTAAAGGAAGGTCGCAAAATTTACCTGACCATCAACAAAAACAATCCCGAGCTCACCATTATGCCCGACCTGATCGATGGATCATTGAAAAATGCCGAGTTGGTTTTGCAAAATGCGGGTCTAAAGAGAGGTAAAATTACTTACAAGCCCGATCTGGCTCCAAACGCCGTGCTGGAGCAGTGGTACGGAGGCGAGGTTATTGAGGCTGGAGCCAAGGTGGCGATGGGCTCTGAGATAGACCTGGTAGTAGGTGATGGCTTGGGTCAGCGGGTATTTAGTGTGCCCAGGTTTATAGGCTTGCCGATCGATGAAGCTGATTTTTCAGTGAAAGCCAGCGGGCTCACCACGGGTAGCGTAATAGTGAAGATAATAAACAATGCACAAAAGGAACAGCTACTTGAAATTGCAGCAGCGCTGGAAATTGATACGGTTTCTATTTTGAAATCGGGACATGTATTCCGCCAAAGACCGGAAATAGGCACAGACATCAGGCTGGGGCAGCAAGTGGACCTTTGGGTAGTAAGCCTTGACGAAGAGGACAGTATCCGGGTGGTGGACAATTGGGTAAACAAAGCATATGAAGAGTTGTCGCCCACAGGAGAGTCTTATGATCAGTAAATCTCCCTACATAATTATAGCCTTTATCCTGGGTTTTTGTGGCATTTCAGTGGCTCAAATCTCCTTTAGGGATATAGGTGATATTTCTTCCGCGCAACAGGACGGGTTAAGGAGATCTGCCACATCACGCGACAGCACCAGACTCAACTTACCTTTTTGGGACGATTTTTCACAAAGCAGCTATTTGCCCGATACCGCCAATTGGTTTGTTGAAGAAGGCACGGCCAATCTATCGACCGGTTCAGGTATAGCCCCGCCGACCATCAATGTTGCCGTCTTTGATGGATGGAATGCCAAAGGCACTCCTTACAGCACAGCTCAACTGCTCACCGGTGCCGGAGATAGCCTCGTGAGTAAGTATATCGATATGAGTGTGATTAACCCGGCGCTGAGGGCTACAGTTTATATTAGTTTTTTTTGGCAAAAGGAGGGAAGGGGAGAAAAACCCGACGATGAGGATTCTATTGCCTTGCAGGTAATTAATAGCGATAAAAACTGGGTGAGGGTATGGTCAAAGACCGGGGCGGAAGCTAAACAAAGCGACAGCTTTTTCCAGGAAATTTTGCCCTTGAGCGACCCATCGTATTTCCATCCGTATTTTCAGTTCAGATTCGTTTCTTTTGGCAAATTATCCGGCGGATTTGATACCTGGAACATCGATTATGTTTATTTAAATTTCAACCGATCTGCTGCCGATCGGTTCGTGGAAGACCGGGCGTTGACTTCAGCACCACTCAATTGGCTGACCACCTACTCCGCCATGCCCTACGATCAGTTTTTGGTTAACCTCGAACAAAACCTGCAGACCACCAGTGTGGGGTCAAACAACCTCGACAATCAGGTGCAGGCGATTGAATATCATGCTTCCATCAGGGATTCCAACAGGGTTTATGATGTGATGAACGATGGCACACCGCTGAACCTGGCGCCAGGGGCACGCACCGAATTGGTGGCGCAGGCCATTGATCCAAATGCGTTTGACACAAATGCCGATTCCATCTCATTGAGTTTGGAAACACGATTTTATATCAATTCTGGTGATTCTTCCCATTGGTTAAATAAATTCGATCTGAGAACCAACGATACGACCACAACTGTGGTAAAACTGGGGGAAGAACTAGCCTATGACGACGGCACAGCCGAATGGGCAGTAGGCTTATCGCAAAAGGCGGGTTTAGTGGCTTACCGTTTCGTTATTCCCAAAAGCAGCGCCATCACCGCGGTCAATATATATTTTCCCGAATTCAGCCCTTCGAGCGCAGGCAAAACCTTTACCCTTATCGTTTGGAACGACTTGTTCCAATACAAGCAGGGCCGACTGCTCACGGAGCAGCATATTGTTAAAAAATCTGATGCGCTAAATCAATTCACAAATTATACCCTCGGCAGGCCGGTAGCCGTTTCCGATACCTTTTATATTGGCTATGAGCAATCGGTCGATGATTTTTTTCCCGTTGGGCTCGATAAGGATGGTACAGCCCAAGATGGCAACGTTTTTATCAATCTCGATGGTGTTTGGGAACCGGCTGAAATTGTCAAAGGAAATTTGATGATTCGACCTGTCTTTGGTTTCAAAAAAGCTGTTGGTTTAGAAGACGAAATTTTTAAAGACATTAAGGTATTTCCAAATCCGAATAATGGTGATTTTATGGTTTTAGGGCAATTTGACCAGGCCATAGTTTTTGACCTTACAGGAAATGTACTGGCGAACGTAAAAGGAGGGTTGTCAGAAACGGAAATCAGACTGTTGCAACGCAAACGCGGTTTGTACTTTTTGAAAGTTTTGAAGGATGGAAAGTACAAAACATTTAAAATTATTGTAAACTAAGTATATGTCGGCAGCTATGGCTCAAAAGGCTTTTTGTGAGACTAATAAACACATAATTTTTAGCTTTTTTGATTTATAACCAACATATTTGCCGTCATATTTTTTCAAAGAAAGACTTTTATTTATGGGATCGATAGTGCCAGCAATTACTGCAGTAGGTGGATATGTGCCAGATTATATTTTGACTAATGAAGAGTTGGAAAGATTGGTTGATACCAATGATGAATGGATCACCTCCAGAACTGGAATAAAGGAACGACGAATACTTAAGGGCGATCAGCAAGGCACGTCCGTAATGGCCATAAAAGTATTGAAGCAATTATTGGAAAAAAGTGGTACCGATCCCAAGGAATTGGATGCTGTGATTGTGGCCACCATCACCCCGGATTATTTCTTTCCGACCACCGCTAACCTCATTGCCACAGAGGCAGGCGCTGTCAATGCATTTAGCTTTGATATGGGTGCGGCTTGTTCGGGTTTTATATTTGCCTTAGAGACCGGTGCCAACTTTATACGATCGGGTAATTATAAAAAAATAGCCGTGATTGGTGCAGATAAAATGTCGAGCATCACAACTATTCCGACCGCAATAGTTGCATATTGTTTGGAGATGGTGCCGCAGGGGTAATGCTTGAGCCTGGCAAAGATGGCCTTGGTATTTATGATACTATTTTGCGCAGTGATGCGGTAGGCAAAGAATTGATTTACCTTAAAGGCGGAGGATCGGTAAACCCACCAACCCACGCTACCATAGATGCCGGCTTGCACAATTTCTACCAGGATGGCAAAAGTGTATTTAAATATGCCGTTACTTCCATGGCCGATGTCGCTGCGGAAATTATGGAAAGAAACAATCTGAAAAGTGAAGATATCCGGTATCTTGTGCCCCACCAGGCCAATAAGCGCATTATCGATGCTACAGCCAACAGGATGGGAGTAGGCCCGGAAAAAGTAATGCTCAACATCCATAAATATGGCAACACCACCGCAGCCACCATTCCTTTGTGCCTTTTCGACTACGAAAACCAACTTAAAAAAGGAGATAACCTCGTGCTGGCAGCATTTGGCGGCGGCTTTACCTGGGGCTCTGTTTATTTGAAATGGGCGTATTAAGCTCCGGTTTTTAAAAAAACTTCAATATTTTCATAGACTATATCCATTAGCTTTTGCCTGGCCTCTATGCTGGCCCAGGCAATGTGCGGGCTAAGTACCAGCCGCTCACCATGGGAGGTGCCCAGCAGCGGATTATTTGCCAAAATAGGTTCGTTTGGAAAAACGTCAACGCAAGCACCGCCGATTTTTCACCTTCTATCGCATCGGCCAAGGCTTGTTCATCTACGATTCCTCCCCGACCAACATTCACCAAAATGGCATTGGACTTCATCCTGTTCATCTGCTCATGCGAGATCAGATTGGTGGTATCAGCATTGAGGGGTGCATGAATGGAAATAATGTCTGAAGTGGCCAATAGTTCATCTAGCGACAAACGTGAATAATTTCCTGAGTTATTCTTGCCCGTGGTGGAATAATAGGCTACCTGGCAGCCAAATGCCGTCGCAATGTTGGCCACGGTTTTACCAATATTTCCCATGCCAATTATGCCAAATGTTTTGCCGCTTAGGTTGCGTACGGTTGGTCCGTAGTGGGTGAATATATCACTTTCAGCGTAGTATCCGTCTTTTACGTATTTGTCGTAGTAGTCTAGTTGATTGTAGAGTTTAAAAATCGCTGCAAAGGTATGCTGAGCTACACTTTCCGAACTATAGCCAACGGCATTTTTCACTACGATGCCATGGGTTTTGGCAGCATCAAGATCGACGTTATTCATGCCTGTGGCGCTGATGCAAATTAGTTTCAGTGCCGGGCAAGCTTCCATTACATTTTTATCCATCACACATTTGTTGGTGACGATAATTTCCGCTTCGCCTATGTTGTCAATGAGATCTTCAACGGATGTTTTCTGGAAAATTTCCAATTCACCCAGGTGTGCAAATTTTTTAAGGTCCAGACCTTCGCCAAGGGTTTTGGCATCTAAAAAAACTATTTTCATGATTGAATGTGCTTTTGAGGCGGCTAAAGTAACTAAAACCGGCTAAAAAACAGGGATGGGCGACTTAATTTCCTTCGGCGACAGGGTATTAATTCTTTTTTTTCGCGTTTGGATATTGCGTATTGCCGTATTGGATCGAGTTGTAGTATTTCAGTTTTTTCTTTCCTTCATAGCTATTGAAAGAATGCTGCGCTTTACAAGCCGAAAAAACAAAAATCACCATTAATATAATTAGTATTCTATGTATCATTTATCATTTGGTTGTAGGCTTCAAAGCTAGGTATATTTAAAATTGACTTTTATTGAAATATAGGCAGGATGTCATTCGCGACATATATTACCCATAAGTTATGATTTTTTGAAGCATCGTAGCTCAGCATCTTTAAGCAATCGAAAAATACAACATCTCAGTGTATGCTGCCGGTACAAACCGATTGCCTGTATTTTAAATCGTCAACATGTTGGTAAAGTGTATAACTAAGATTTATATTTATCTTGGATGAGTGTTAAAATCGGGATATACATTACTTTCTTCGTGTTGATGTTGTCGAATGCTGTCAAGGCGCAAGATGATGCTATTACAGCGCAGGACAGTGTGAAGGACGCACGTAAGCAAATAACCTTTTATGCCTCCCCGGTTTATCGCATTGCTCAGTTTGCTTCCACCAGTGCATCATTTGGGGGTGTTGCGGCAGGCATCAGCATTAACAAACAAATCGATATAGGGTTCAGCTATAGCATCATTCTCAATGATTTTGAAAAGAAGATCATTTTCCCAACTTCTCATAACTATGCACAGCGCAATACGGAGATGAGTATTCATTATGTTTTTACAGCATGTAAAATCAGGCCGCTTGCCGGTGTGTCGTTGTCTTTGACAGAGGCGATTTGGAGCAATGATGCTGAGTCGGTTGAAACATACCGAGATTTTTTTTTCAACCATGGCGGCTATGGCGGTCTGGACTGGTCTATAAATAAATATCTCACTTTTTTGATCAAACTTGGTTATACTGTTTCGCAGGATGTAGAATTGATTGGCTTTGAGCGCGAGGATTTTAATGGGTTTGATGCCCGGTTTGAACTGAGAATAAACATCGGAAAATGAGAGGACGTTTGCTATCATACCTGTTTGTGCTATTGATGCTCGGATGTGCCGATGAGTATCCGGAACCTGACGCATTTGTAGATTATGAATACCCCGATTTTGCACAGATCAATAGAGCAGAACTTGGAATTCTAAATGATGAAATCGCTGAAGGCAAATTTGGCGATATGCACAGTCTGATCATTTTACGCAACGACAAAATCATTTTTGAAAACTACTATAAGGGCTTCCGCCGAAACGACATACATCCTATGGGCACTGCCACACAAAGTATCGTTTCTGCCCTTACGGGCATCATGTTGCAGACACAAAATGGCTTAAGACTCGATACAGCCATCATACATTTCTTTCCTCAGTACGCTGCCCTTTTCAATAATATCCCTCAAAAAGATAAAATAAACATATTTCATTTGCTGAATAATTCGGCTGGTTTCTGGTGGAAAGAGCTTGGTTTGGAAGATGATGATGTCAACAACGATGCTTATGCCATGACACAAAGTGCGGATTGGGTCAGCCATGTGCTGGCCACCCCAATGATCCGTGAGCCTGGTTTTGAATTTAACCTGAATAGCGGTTTGAGTGTACTTATGGCTCCCATAATTCAGTCGATTACAGGTAGCGAATTGGATGCTTTTGCCAGAGAACACCTCTTCGATGTACTCGATATAAAACAATGGGATTGGGAGCGCATACCTGGGGGCATGGTAAATGCCTCATGGGGCTTGTCGCTTAGACCAATCGATATGGCCAAGATTGGGTATTTGTACCTCCAAAATGGCACATGGAAAGATCGTGAGCTATTTGACACTTCATGGCTATCGCGATCGACCAGGTACCGATATGCAGTGACCAATTATTTTGGCTTTGGCTATCTATGGTGGCGCTTTGCCAATAATGCCACCGCGGTAGAATCACTGAAGGTAAACGATGTTTTTTTTGCCATGGGCGATGGAGGGCAATTTCTGGTGGTGGTTCCCCATCTCGACATGGTAGTGGTGATGACGGCAGGTAATTTTGAAAACGGTGAAACCTATGCGGTGAACATACTCAAAGATTATATTTTTCCTGCGGTCAAAGATAGGTTTCTCTAAATTGCTTTTTATCCACATCCAATAGTTTTGCATCTGTTTCGTTAGCTAAAATATTATTGATGAGCAGTATGAAGTACCTGATTTACCTTTTCATTTTATTTTTTTTGGCGTGCAGCCCAAAGTTTCGTGTACAGTCAGACACCCCTCATCCGGGCAATTTCACTACCTACCATACATTCAAGTTTTACAATCCTGCCAATATGCCAGGCTCCAATTTTTCTTTCGAAGAGCAAGACCAAAAGATGATATTCGATGCCATTTCTGATGAATTGAAACTGCGTGGCTACCAAAGTGTACAAGAGGCAGATTTGATGATCATGGTGCAGGGGGGTACCAAAAACACCATGGAAATACAGAATGATTATTATGGTTCGCCGTATGATTACAACAGATATTACTACAATGGCTTCGGCAGGTACAACGACTACTACGACCGGCAACGCAATCAATCTAAGAAGGAGACCATCCTGATAGTGGATGTAATAGACAACAAAACAGATAAAATTGTGTGGCAAGGAGTAGCGACTGGCGAACTGGGAAGTAAAGACGAACTTACCGGTGAGGAAATCAAAACTGCCATTGCCGCTATATTTGCCCAATATCCTCAAACTCCCGCATCTCCATAATATTAACCCAACTTGTATTATTGATCATGTAAATATCTGATATCCAATGGTTAGGGATCATCAATGGTACACTACATATTTTTTCTGGTCGGCGATCATTGATTTGGCACCAGTAGCCTGATAGATTTC
>JAAUQL010000190.1 GCA_012033595.1 Cyclobacteriaceae bacterium
TGCCCGCGCGTGACCTGCTGCTCCCCGCGATCCCGTTCCCGGACGGCTGGGAAGACGTGGTATGTACCATTAACTGTGCGCGGCGGGAGGGCGATGTTCAAGCGTTACGTTCTTTTGTGGCCCCACCACAGCCGGGTCACGTGATTCAAGAAGTGTTCAAGTACCGCAATGACGGTGACGCGCGCGAGTCATTTGACGCCTATCTGAAGCTGCACGGGGCTGCGTATTCACCTCAGTCGGAAGCAGTTCCGCAATCGCGTGCAATTCATTTACCGAGTGGGCTTGTCGATGATGTGTTTTGGGGATGTGGCATGGATATTGTTGCGGGATGTGAGGCGCTCCTGCGCTATGACCACTACTTTGTCTACTTCTATTTTAGTATGGCGAGCGACGATGGCTACGGCCTGACCGATGCCGAGGTTGAGCAGGTACTTGTGGCATTTGATATCCACATCGCGTCCATCCAAGAGCAACACGCTACGGATTGAGCGCGGCTCCTAATCAGGCGGCACAGAGGCCGGGCTAGTAACCGCGTGCTGAGCCAGGGTAGCACCAGCTACAGCTACAACGGCGACGGCACGCTGGTGCAGGCGAACACCACGCGCTACGTGCAGGATCTCGCCGCCCCGCTGAGCCAGATCTTGCACGACGGCAGCGCCAACTACGTCTACGGCCTGGGCCGGCTGCGCGCCCTGAGCGGCCCTTGGTACCTGGGCGACGCGCTGGGCAGCGTGCGCGCGACCGTGAGCGACGGCGGCGCGCTCACCGTCTGGCAGAGCGACCGTCTGGCCACTAAGCCTGGACCGAGCGCGCGAAACATGCGCCCACCAACCCGCACGACCTCAACCGCTCCAGCTATGTCAACAACAACCCGGTCAACAAAGTCGATCCGACTGGGCATCTGCCCTGGATCGCCGCTGCCGCCTTGACCGGCGCGGTCGTCACTACCGGCGTGTACGTGGGCCTACAATGGGCGGCGCGATCTCGGCGGCGCTCTCCGGGTCGCGAACGCGCATAATATCTGCTATGGTATAATTAATGCACCGGGCCGGTAGCTCAATGGCAGAGCAAGTCGCTCATAACGACAGGGTTACAGGTTCGAATCCTGTCCGGCCCACCAGTTTTCAACTGCACAGCTACATTTTTGAACCGCAGAGAGCGCAGAGGTTTTGAAGCACCTCTCCTTGACCAGGTTTCAAAAAAGCCGTTGGAGCTGGTCAGTGGTGGCGGCTTTGCCGCCACCACACCCATCCCAAAACGAAGCATGTCATTCCGACGCGAAGCGAGGAATCTCCTTCTATATGTCTGTTTCGTAAAATCTGTCATTAGTATCGAAGCGAAGATCTTTACTACTAATAGCATCTAATTTCTTCCTTAAAGAAACCTTTTTGTTAAGTTTTCATTCGAAAAAGTATCTCTTCCATACTTTTTTCTCCCTTTTTAATTTAAAAAAGTATGGTGGTGATATTAAATAGTCTTGTTATGTATTTAAAATGTCTCTTTTCCATACTTAAAAGTACCGCGGAGATACAAATTAGTCTTTGTTTGCCTATAAAAAGGTCTCTTTTCCATTCCAAATGGATTCTAAAAGAGCCGGGTTAGTTGCTTTTGGGTATTTCTTTGGTGCTTTGGCCTTCTAAATCGGTTCTTTTAGTATTTTTCGCGATTCTTTGAGAGGGTATTATATTTCTCAGGAATTCTTTTTTTCAGCTTTTTGTGCCGGCCTTCCGGGAAAACGTGTCGACAAATCGTCGTATATGTTTTTTAATCCGGTTTGTCCCGATTTAATGGCTGTTTTAAGGGCGCTGTAAAATGCCAGGGATGCAATGTAAGCTTCACTACCTGCCATAAGCATAGTGTCGTCGAGCTCTTCGAGCAGTTTATGCAGAGGAGCTGCAACTTCAAAGAGGCGGGTTACGGCTTTTACATCCTTGTCAAACTCTGCCATGTCGAGGTATTTGGGTACAATGTCGGGGTTTTGCTTTGCGTACTCTATCGATTTGGTCACAAAAGCAAGGGTTTTGTCGCCATCTTGGGAAGTGCATGCCGTTGGTCGTTAGTCAGTGTAAAAAGCTTTGGCAGATTGGTGTAAATAAGGTTAAAACCTTCGTTGATTTTTGCCATAGCTTCGTCGTTGATGGTTACTGAGATTTCGTTTGTAAGTGTCATTTTTTAATAATTTTTAGGTTAGTATTTTATTTTCTGGTTTTCAAAAAAGTAAATATTTATTTAAAAATCAAGGCAATAAAATTCACAATGCACGAAATCGCCGATTGAGACCACGAATTCATGAAATTGAAGCACGAAACATGAAATTTTTTTATTTCTTTTTCTTCCTCTGAATGCCAACAGCTACATAAAATTCATCCAAACGGTCTTTAGCAACAATAACTTTATGGTCATCGGTAAGGATCAGGTTGTTATCCTTATTTAAAAACCGGACACGGTGCGACAGATTAACAATTGTCGACTTGTGGCATCTGAAGAATTCTTTGGGTAGTATTTCTTCGATCTTACCAATGGGAGTGGAAATCTTAATTGGATCAGATTCTCCGGCTTTATATACCAGCGCGTTGTGTCTCATTTGCATCAATGTAGATGATTTTGGGAAAATCAAGAAATTCAATTCCATTGGAGATTTTTAGTCAGGAATCTTTGTCTGGGTTGTCGTTTCTTGTGTTCATAAAAATTGTAGAACGATTTCAAGTGGTTAATTTGTTTAAAACAAAAATATAAAAATTATAACAGCTTAGTAGTTTTGTTTTCATTTATTAAATTCATCTTGAAAAAAGTTTTTAATAAAATTAGCCTCAGCTTTCTCGGGAAGTGGTAGATAGAATGCGGAACCATCAATTTTTAAAAAAATTAATGTCAAACTATTTTGCATTTTACTTACTCTGTTATCTATTGAGAAGGGAAGATCTATTTTATTAAAGTAAAATTGTTTTTTTAATTCCTTATATCCTATTTCGTTAGTAATAATCTGGATTTTTGTTTTTGTTCTTTGACTATAATTTATTAATTCTTCCCTGTTTCTATTAAACAATTGTCACAAACGGGCATCTTAACAGCTAATATTATAGAATTATCTATTGGATAAAAAGACCCAAAATTTGAATTTTCAATATTTACATCTATAACTTGCTTAATTTCGTGAAATAAATTCATATTTTTCCATTGAGTTTTTTTAAGTTCATTAGATAGATATGTGATATTATTCTTTAATTTTATTGTTTTTATTATAATTAAGGAACAAAAAATAATCATTATTATGCTTATTGTAATTTGAAAATTTATTCTGTATAAGATTGAAAGAAATCATAATTTTCTCATATTAGAAATTGGTATTGGATTTTGAATGGTTAATTTAGAATACAGATAAGAGGATTACCTTCCCTGTTTAGGTTGACAAATGAATCAACAAATCTTTTAGTATAAGTAGCTTTAGAACTATCAGGAACCTCCAATTTTGGTCTAGAAAAATAATCACTTGGACAAAAAAGTATAGTTCCTATACCAGCCTCATAAATGGTTGAGCCATGTCCTTTAAATAAATCATTAATCATGTCACCCCCCTTATGTATATATTGCTCATTGTTTATTTTATTATGATAATAGATATAATGTCGTTCATTTTGTTGAAATTGAACATTAAAATACTTGTTGTTTTCGAAATAATTTGATATTGGAGTGATCGTGTTTCCTAAATATTTAGCTCTGTTATTTATTATTGGTTTTTGTGGAAATGTTACGCCTGATTTAACTCTTTTGTAAAAGGAATTATCTCCAATTTTAAAAACGATGTATGGCATAAGCTTTAAATCCTCTTCAACAGAAAAAATAGTATCGCAATAAGAGAAATTGATAACTAACTTACTGTTATATTTAACAAAAGGGCTGCCAGGTTGAGGCAAGAATGTTATTGGATAATCCTTTTCTGAGAAACGGGCATCCAAAACATTGAATGTAC
>JAAUQL010000191.1 GCA_012033595.1 Cyclobacteriaceae bacterium
AACAGACTCACGACCATCCACAATTCGGTGATCATAAGAAAGTGCCAAGTACATAATAGGCCGAACCACAACTTCACCCTTTTGAACAACAGCACGTTCAACAATATTATGCATTCCCAAAATAGCAGATTGCGGTGGATTTAAAATCGGTGTCGAAAGCATAGAACCAAACACACCTCCATTTGTAATTGAAAATGTCCCTCCTTGCATTTCATCAATGGAAAGTTTTCCATCGCGTCCTTTGGTTGCCAGGCGAACTACTTCGGCTTCTATCTGATCAAACGAAAGTGATTCCGCATTTCTAATTACCGGTACCACTAATCCGCGTGGTGTGGAAACAGCAATTGAAACATCACAATAATCATGGTATAAAACTTCATCGCCATTTATCTGCGCGTTTACAGCCGGGAATTCTTTTAAAGCTACACAGACCGCTTTAGTAAAGAATGACATAAAGCCGAGACCTACTCCATACTTTTCTTTGAATTTATCTTTGTAACGAGAGCGTAAATCCATCACAGGTTTCATATCAACCTCGTTGAAGGTTGTAAGCATAGCCGTCTCATTCTTTACAGAAACTAAACGCTTCGCTATCGTCTTGCGAAGTGACGACATCTTCTCGCTGCGTTTGTTTCTACCGCCACCAGAAGTAATTACGGGTGCAGTTGCGGCTGTTTTTGATGCTTCTGATTTAGCTGATGACTGTTGAGCTTTGCTTGCATCCTCTTTGGTAATTCTACCGCCAACACCTGTTCCAGAAACTTGTGAAGCTGAAATTCCTTTCTCATCTAAAATTTTTCCAGCCGCTGGAGAAGGATGACCAGAAGCATAGGTCTTATCTCCTGCTGCAGCTGCTGCTGCTGTTTCAGGTGATTTTGTTGCAGGTGCAGAAGAAGACCCACTCTCCATTATTTCAATTTTACAAATCAATCCACCAATAGGAAGAGCCGTTCCTTCTTTAGCGACAATGCGTAATATTCCATTCGCTTCGGCAGGCAACTCAAAGGTTGCTTTGTCCGATTCTACTTCAGCTATTATTTCATCCAGCTTTACAAAATCACCCTCCTTTTTTAGCCAGGTAGAAATAGTTACTTCTGTTATTGATTCGCCCACCGCAGGAACTTTCATTTCCTTAACTCCACCTGTAGCTTTAGGTACTTCTGATTTTGGCTCAGCAGGTTTCGATTCTTCCCTGGAGGGAGTACTTCCTTTACTCGCTTCTCCGGCTGCAGATTCATCGATATCACAAATCAACTCTCCAATCGCAGCTGTCTCACCAGCAGGTTTTACAATTTTCAATTTTCCTGCTTGCGGAGCTGTTAACTCAAAGGTTGCCTTGTCCGATTCAAGTTCTGCAATTACTTCATCCATTTTCACAACATCGCCATCCTTCTTCAGCCAGTTGGCAATGGTAACCTCGGTTATTGATTCGCCAACGGTTGGAACTTTTACTTGTGCCATGTAAATTTCTTTTTGAGGTTAATTAAATTTCAAAAGCCTTGCTAACAATTTTCTCCTGCTCGATTTTATGAATCTTGGAGTATCCGGTTGCCGGTGAAGCGCTCGATTTACGCGCACCCAATTGTATTTCAACATCGGGCAACATGCGTTTTATGAATGACCAGTAACCCATATTTTTAGGCTCTTCTTGAATCCAGAGTAGTTTCGCATCCTTGTATTTTTTTATCAGTTTATTCACCTGCTTATCCGGGAAAGGATAGAGTTGCTCGATGCGCACAACGGCTGCATCTTTTATCTTTTTCTTTTGTTGAACTTCCTGCAAATCGTAGAATATTTTTCCTGTACAGAAAATAATCCGCTTCACATCTTTCGCCTTTACGGTGGGGTCATCAATAACTTCAGTAAAAGATCCGGATGTAAACTCACTCATGGGCGAAGAGACCAAAGGATTTCTCAATAATGATTTTGGAGAAAATACAATACAAGGCTTGCGGAACTCCCAAGCCACCTGCCTACGGAGTAAGTGGAAAAAGTTTGAAGATGTAGTAACATTGGCAACTATCATATTGTATTCGGCAGCCTGTTGTAAAAATCTCTCTGGCCGCGCACTGGAGTGTTCAGGTCCCTGACCTTCGTACCCGTGTGGTAACAGCATGACCAAGCCATTCATCCGTTGCCATTTCGATTCGGCACTGGAAATAAATTGATCGATAATGGTTTGTGCGCCATTAACAAAGTCTCCAAACTGGGCTTCCCAAAGTACGAGCGCACTGGGTGTGGCCATGGAATACCCATATTCAAACCCTAATACGCCAAATTCTGAAAGCAATGAGTTATAAATTGAAAACCGAGCTTGCTTCTTGTCCACATGCGCTAATCCTGAATATGTTTCGTTGGTATTGGCATCCCAGAAATAGGCATGGCGATGCGAGAATGTTCCCCGCTTCACATCCTGACCCGACATTCTGATAGGTACATTTTCAGAGACCAGCGAACCATAAGCCAATAACTCAGCCTCGGCCCAACCTAAAACTTTATCATCAAAAAAGGCAGCTTTTCTATCTTTAGAAGCTTCTCTATTTGCTTTAGAGGTTTAAATCCATCCGGAATTGTGGTCAACGCTTTCCCTACCTTATCTACTAATTCCTGACTAATCGCAGTTACAGGTGACTTATCGAAATCTTCAGGTTGAGCCTTTCGCAGTTGCTCCCACTCTTCTTCAATTTTTTGTGCCTTGTAGGGAAGTGGCTTTTGCTTTACTTCATTGAGTCTATCTTGTAACTGATTGCGGAATTTCTTATCCATTTCATCAGCCAATGACGCATCAACACCCTTCTCTACTAACTGCTTTACGTAAATTTCGCGTGGGTTAGGATGCTTAGCAATGAGGTTATACAATTTCGGCTGTGTGAACTTAGGCTCATCACTTTCGTTATGCCCATGCCTGCGGTAGCAGAGCAAGTCAATAAAAATATCTTTCCCAAACTTCTGACGATACTCTACCGCAAGGTTTGAGCAAAAGGTAACAGCTTCCGCATCATCTCCATTTACATGCAATACGGGCGCGTCAACTATTTTGGAAACATCCGTGCAATAAATAGCTGAACGTGCGTCATCAAAGTCGGTGGTAAAACCAACTTGGTTATTAAATAACAAAATGAATGGTTCCACCCGTTGTATATCCAGGGCAACCCCGACATTTGAACAAACTTCATAGACAATGCCCTGACCTGCCAGCGCTGCATCGCCATGAATTAAAATAGCCATGGCACTTTTAAGATTCCCCTTGTACTCTTCGTCAATTTGACCGCGGGTGTACCCAATAACCAACGGGTCAACTGCTTCCAAATGCGAAGGATTGGGTGTCAATTTTACATAGATCTTCTTTCCCGAAGGGGTATTGATGTGACTGGCATACCCTAAGTGATATTTAACATCACCATCACCCATCGTTAAGTCTGGGTTTACATTGCCTTCAAACTCAGTAAAAATCTGCTCATACGTTTTTCCAAGAATATTGGACAGCACGTTCAGGCGACCCCGGTGCGCCATTCCGATTACAACTTCTTTTACATCAAGCTCAGCTGATTTATTTATTATCGCATCCAATGCCGGAATGGTATTCTCTCCCCCCTCCAACGAAAATCTTTTCTGGCCAAGAAATTTCGTGTGAAGAAAGTTTTCAAATACTACCGCTTCATTTAGTTTAGAAAGGATCCGCTTCTTCTCTTCCAGGTTCGGATTGTACTCATAATACTCGCGCTCAATTTTTTGATGAAACCATTCCCGAATTTCATCATTGCGAATGAAGTTATACTCGAATCCGATTGGGCCAAGATATAACATCTTCAACTTCTCAATAATTTTCCTCAGCGTTGTGCGCGGCATCCCAATTTCTGCTGCCACATCAAACTCAACATCTAAGTCTGCATCTGTAAGGCCAACTTTAGTATGCTCAAGATCTACGTTATGATTTCGCCTTTCCCGTACTGGGTTGGTTTTTGATTT
>JAAUQL010000095.1 GCA_012033595.1 Cyclobacteriaceae bacterium
TCCCCCACCAAAAATATTAAATAACTCAACTCAATGATAGGTGTACTTTACAAGGTGGATACAATTAAACTTACTGTCCGAATTTTCAGGGGATGATCACTCCAATTGTACCTCCGGAAAAATGCTTTGAGATCATGCATCAGTTGGTATGTTTCAAGACTATCTAATATGCCCACCGTATCGGCGATACGTACTCTGTCGACTCCGGCATCTACAGCACATGTCACATAAAGGTGCAAAAAATCCATGGACGCACGGGAGGCATCCTGGGCACCAATAGTGACATGAGAAAAGAAGCTTTTGGCAAAAGAGACCATTTCACGTACCTGACTCAATGCCCAAATCTGGTTTTTGCCCAAAGTAGCCAATTGAATGTCGGACACAGGTAGTGAAATATTGATGGCTTGTGTGCCCATTTTGGCTGCCTCCACTATGTCACCGGCTATAGCCCTGCACCAGCAGGATGTTTTGAAGCCAAAACCTGCAGAAGCTATTGATTTGATGGCTTCCTGTTCGGCTTGGCCAATGGCCGGAGTGCCCGCCTCAACTTCATCCACGCCGAGCACATCCAGGATAGCAGCGATCTCCATTTTTTCCTTTACAGAAAATGCCACCCCCGGCGTCTGCTCGCCATCGCGAAGCGTGGTATCGATAATGTAGGCGTTTTTTGTGCACATGTTTTTCTTTGGTTGAAGGTTGATGGATGAAAAACGGGGGATGGCTACTCTGAAATCAAATAATCGGCACAGGCCTCCCCGCTTTCGAGTCCGTCGAGAATTTCATCGATCACTTCTTCGCTATCGAATCCACCATACCATTCATTGTTTGGATGGATGACCAATACCGGTCCTTTGGTACAGTTGTTTAAGCAAGCGG
The DNA here is from genome assembly GCA_012033595.1 of Cyclobacteriaceae bacterium. Lineage (GTDB taxonomy): Bacteria > Bacteroidota > Bacteroidia > Cytophagales > Cyclobacteriaceae > JAAUQL01. The sequence continues at coordinate 877 of JAAUQL010000095.1, forward strand.
TGGTAGATACGGCCACGTCGAGGCCACGGTCACTGCATTCATCAGAAATGTATTGCAGCAAATCGCTTGCTCCTTTTTTATTGCACTTGCCCTGAGCATCGCCTGCCACCCGGTACGAATTGCATATAAGAATGTGATAATCTGGTTTTTTCATGATAAGTAATAATTAAATTTTGCTAAATGAATATGTGTAGGAATGTTGGTAATGGGCCCTTTGCATTCATGGATTTTATGCCCTTTTTCGCTCAGTTTTCTTTTTGGTGTATGGCCAATACAAGAGGTGCAAATCAGTTCGCAATCGCAGATGGTAGCATACACCTGCGCAAAGTGGTCTTTGTTGAATGGGTGAAATCTGGCATCGTCGAGATAGAAAAATTTCCCCTGGCTAAATGGCCTTACCTCACGTTTTTCTAAAAAAATACGCTCTTCTCCCCTAAAGTCATAAATGTAAAATGTGGATGTCTTGCCAAAATGCATGTTGACCGAAATACCGTTTGACGAACAGATGGCTACTTTCATATTATCAGTTTTTGAGCATGAGGCCAATCCCCCTCAGGCTAGTTAAAAAAAATCATTGATACTTTTCTTACAGCTTGTAGCTTGCAGCATATAGCTTGTAGCTTCAGCCTACCTCCACCTAGCACCCTCCGCCATTACCACTACAACTTTCTCCACATTTGGTAAGCGTAGTCTTGAGTACGGATTTTAGCTTTTTGCCCTGATAGACGGCTTCGAGTCCATCGGTGATCAATCCGGCCATTTCCACCACGGCCAGATCAAGGTTGTGCAGCACTTCTACCGGCCTGGCGCCCACTCCGTTCACCAGCAGGTACGAACAGTCTTCCAGCCGTTTGGCGAGTTTTACCCAGCGCACATCGCGGTCGCCTTTTTCAGGTGTTTTGCGCGATTCAACCAGGCTATAGCCACCTTCAGCATTTTGTTTGAAGATCAGCAACTCCTCTGCCTCGCCCAAATGCTTGTTGATCATCAGTCCTTCGTAACTTGCTACCGCTACATAAGGCCTTTCTTTGCGGATGCTTACGGGAAAAGCCGCAGACGAACATTTTTCTATCAGTTTGTAAGCCTCCTTGTCATCTTTTCCCAGCATGCCCGCGGCATCGGCACGGCACCGGGCACAGTGTGTCATGGGTTGTATGTATTTAGAAATCTGCTTTACGATCGCCTTCACCGATTCTCTGGTTGGTTTTGGGAAATCTGCCATTTCGCTGCCCTCAGCGGGAATAAGCGGGATGCAGTTCATCGTGGATGCACCAAACGTTGCTACTTTTTCAGCAATTTCTTCCATCTCCTCGTCATTGACACCCGGGATAATGATGCTGTTGATTTTGACAGTAATACCGCGCTCCACCAGGGCTTTGAGGCTGTTTGTTTGTTGTTCGAGCATGGTGAGTGCAGCCATATCGCCACGATAAACCTTTTTGTTGAACCTCACCCACTTATAGATTTTTTTCAGCGTTTCAATCCTGAAACTGTTGATGGTAAGGGTCACATGCGTCACATTGTTTTTGGCAAGTTCGTCAATATAGGGCTTCACGTCGAGCCCATTGGACGAAAGGCAGAAAATCTTATCGGGAAATTCTTCTTTGATCAACCTGATGGTCTCCAGTGTCTTGTCGGGCTGGGCAAAAGCATCGCCGGGGCCGGCAATGCCGATGGTAGAAATATTCTTTATTTTGTCGGATATTTCCCGCAGGTAGTTCACCGCCTGAAATGGTGCCAACACGGAGCTGGTCACTCCCGGTCGACTCTCGTTGATGCAGTCGTACTTTCTGTTGCAGTAGTTGCATTGCACATTGCACTTAGGTGCTACCGGCAGGTGGATCCTGGCATACTTTAGCTTGGCCCCAATATCGAAACAGGGGTGTACATTTTTTAGTGTTGCTTCTTTTTCCATTTTCTTTACAGTTAATTGTTGTGAGGTGTTTGTTAATGGTTGTTGCAGCCAACTACGATCAACCATCAATTAAAAACCAGTTTCACATATACTTATACCCTACCGGCGAATGCTCCTGCATGTGTTCAATAAGGGCATTGGCAATTTTTTCGAATAGCTCATGTGTGCCCTCGTATCCGACATGCCTGATGCGCTGACCACCAAGCCTGTCGTGGATGGGAAATCCGACACGGATCAGTGGTATGCCCAGCTCGCGGGCTATGTAGTATCCTTTGCTGTTGCCAATCATCAGGTCGGGCTTCAGGTCGCGGCAGGCGACCGCAATGTCTTCGAAGTCGAAATCATCGCGCACCATGATATCTTGCCTGGGGTTCACCTTTTCGGAAATCATTTTCTTTAACAAGCCACTGCCACCACCAGAGGCGCACAATACCGTTTCTAAGCCAATTTCTTCCAGAAAGCCTACCATAGACAACACAAAATCTTCTTCGCCATACACAATGGCCTTTTTGCCAAAAACATATTTATGTCCATCGACATAGGCATCGACCAGGCGGCCTCGCTGCTTTAGGTATTTTTGAGGCATAGCGGCACCGGAAAGTCGTTGGAGGATAGTAAAAAATTCGTCACTGGCCTTAATTCCTATCGGAATGGGTAAATTGAACCGTGGTATGGAAAAATTCTTTTCCAAATATGTGCCGGCAGATTCTTTGGAAGTGGCATGGTTGAGGATATGGCCTAGTTCAATGCTTGCCCTGGACGATCCGGCAGCTACCAGCTCTTCGATGGAGGTACCTCCTTCCGGGACTTTTTCATAGCTGCCATTGTACTCATTGTCGAGCGTATCGGAATAGTCGGGCAGCATGATAGATGGCAAGCCACAGTCGCGCATGATTTCTTTTAAATGTCTGAGGTCTGCTGTTGACAAAAAACCGGGCAGCAGATTGATCGCATTATTCGTTTCGGTGAAGGCTGCAAACCTTTTCACCAAAGCCAACACTGTATCGTGATAGCCATTGGCATGCGTGCCTTTGAAGCTCGGCGTGCTCACATAGGTGAGTTGTGGGCTGTCAGGTAGGGTGTTTTGTGCCTGGTAGTGCTGGATGATCGCCTGCATGTCATCACCAATGGTCTCGCTAAGGCACGTGGTGGCAATACCAATAATCTCGGGCTTGTATTGTTTGGTGATGTTGTTGAGTGCGGCAAACAAATTGGATTGGCCGCCAAATATGGCTGATTCCTCACTGAAATTGGTCGAAGCGATATCTACAGGCTCTTTGTAATGACTGATGAGGTACCGGCGGATATAGGTTGCACATCCCTGCGAACCATGGATGAGCGGTACACACCCTGCTATGCCTTTGTAGGCAATGCTTGCTCCCAGTGGCGTACATAGTTTGCAGGCATTTCGCGTGCTGACAAATGCTTTTTCTTTCAACGCTTCCATGACTAATGATCTGTTTTAGTGAATTGAAAAACCGGGCTCATGGCCGTAGCATAAACTTCGCGGGCAAAGTTGAGCATACCTTCATAGCCGGCCAGAGCAAGCTTGCGCTCGTGATTATGGTCGCAAAATCCAATGCCGAGCTTGTAGGCAATAGGTCGCTCTTTGACACCACCAATGAGAATGTCGGCCTTTTTGGCCTTTACAAATTGTGTCAACTCCAGCGGATTGGTATCATCGACCAGGATGGTGCCCTCATCGCTGATGTCCTGCATGATTTTATAGTCGTCTTTGTTGCCGGTTTGCGAACCCACCACCACGGTTTGTACACCGATCATCCGCAAAGCTTTGATCAGCGATATGGCCTTGAATGCTCCACCAACGTATATTGCGGCTTTTTTTCCCGTAAGGGCATTTTTGTAAAACGCCAGCTTAGGGATCAGGTCTCCTACTTCTTGCCTCACCAGCGCTATGGCCTTGTCCATCATGGATTTGCTGTTGAAGTACCTTGCTACTTCGTACAAAGCCTCCGACATGTCTTCGATGCCAAAATAGGACACGCGCAAGAAAGGGATGTGGTATTTGGCTTCCATCTGCCGGGCCAGGTTGCTCATAGACCCTGAGCACTGCACGATGTTGAGCGCAGCCTTGTGCGCCTGCCTGATGTCATCTACCCTACCGTCGCCGGTGATGGTCGCAACAATTTTTACCCCCATTTTTTTATAATAATCGACTAATAAATAGAGCTCGCCGGCCAGGTTGAAATCTCCGATAATGTTGATGCTCTCGGGGATGGTCTCGTTGGTGCCCATGGTTCCTATCAGTTTCATCAGCGCATCACAGGCGACTTTGTAGCCATCTTTTTTTGATCCGGCAAAACCGGGTGCCTGAACGGGGATAATGTCGATGCCCTTTTCTTTGGAAACATTCCGGCAAACGGCTTCTACATCATCACCAATAAGCCCGACAATACAGGTGGAATAAACAAAAGCAGCCTTTGGCTGATATTGATCGATAAGCTCGATCAAGGCGGATTTGAGGGTCTTTTCCCCACCAAAAACAACCTGCTTTTCCTGAAGGTCGGTGGAGAAACTCAGGCGGTGAATTTGCGGACCGGAGGACAATGACCCACGGATGTCCCAGGTATAGGCAGCGCAACCAATAGGGCCATGGATGAGGTGCAAGGCATCGGCAATGGGATACAAGACCACACGCGAACCGCAAAAAACACAGGCACGCTGGCTTACCGACCCTGCGAGAGATGCCTTGTCGCAGGCCAATTCATGCTCATCCAATCCCTTGGTTACTACCTGGTTTCCTCTTTCTTTTAGAATATCCATGAGTGCTTTTCTATTTAATAATTCAACTTGTAATGAAGCAGGATTAAACCACCGCTGTGTATGCCGCAGAATGCAAAAAGCACTAGCGTACCATGCTGATATTGTTCCTCAATCCAAGCCAAAACACACGGTCGAGTCGATAGGTATTGGCCTGGTTTAATGCGCGAAACTGATGATTGTAGGTGATGCTTAGTGCCAGACGTTTGCAGAATCTGACGGTGGTACCGAGCAACACCCTGTTCTGGTCAAAGACATTGTAAACAATATCTTGTCCGGCATTTACAAAAATCTCTTCTCCTACATCCAACAAAAGCTTTCGTTCGGGATACCGGGCAGACAAGGTCACTAGGGGAATACTGACCATGGCGCTATATCTAAACCTGAAATTGAATGATGCCTCAGATGGTAATTCTTCTGTTGCTACCGTTTTGAAAAATCGTTCTTCGATTCTGAACCGGTGTTTCAAGCCTATTTTGCCCAGTCTTTGTGCAATCCCCCACTCCTGATATGGCCTGTATTCCATTAGCTTTAGGCCCTCATTGCCATAGCTGCCTGTATGCACAAATCCCATGATCAGGCGGTGCGTTTCATTGATTCGATAGCCTGCGCCCATTCTCAAGATGTATAGCGATCGTTTTGTAAAGCCATCCTGCACCCGATAGCCGGCATCTGCAAGCATGAGCCAGTGCGTATCGAGCTGTACCTGGGTGAAATACTGAATCCATTGCTGATCTGTGCGTACCACTTCCTTTTGACCAAATGCCGGTAGCAAAAGGGAGTTCAACAGGAGCAGTATCACTACCGCCCCTATTGAAGCACTCCTTGAAGTAACTGTATGGAGATTCGTTACTTTTTTCATCGACAATTATTCATTTAAGTCATTCACCGATAGACTGATTACATCACCAATTCAAAGGACGCTTCCGGGCACTCCGCATCCTGCTTGTCCATGAACACCCCGAGGATTTTTCCAACAACCTGATGGCGCCCAAATATCCTACAAAAGGAAAGTAGCTGTGCCCGATGCGATCGAGTATCGGAAAGCCCATGCGGACAAAAGGGATGTTTTCGTCTCTGGAGATGTACTTGCCATAGGTGTTACCAATGAGCAAATCGACCGGTTCTTCTTTGATCCACTGGTGCATGAGGTACATATCTGCCTGTGCTCCGTATTTGAACCTGGTCTCATCGGCACGATCGCCAAGGGCTTTTCTGATACGTGGCTCAAAATCTTTGCCGGGGGTTCCGCTCACGATATATACCGGCTTCATATCCAGGTCGATCAAAAACTCAGATAATGGGATCAAATGATCGGGATCGCCCCACAACGCCACCCTTTTGCCATAGAGATATTGATGCATATCGGTAATAACATCCAGCAACCTGCCGCGCTCATCGTTGATGGTGTCGGCAACCTTTACTCCACCAAATTTGGCCAGAGCCTGCACAAAGCGGTCAGTGGCACGCAATCCGATGGGCAACTCCGACAACGCAAAGGGAACCTTGCATTTGTTTTCTAAGGCAATGGCCGCCTCTTTAGTGGCCCATTCGCCCAGTGCGATGGTATGCTTGCTGTTGCCGGCGGCGATAAGATCTGTGACCGTGGTGCCACCTTTTGGGTAAAAGGCATGTTTGCCTGTTTGTGGCGCATCGAGCACATCGGAGGTGTCGGGCAATAAGATGATATCCACGCCCATTTCTTTGCTCATCCTTTTGATTTCGCGCATATCCGATGGCTCTACCCATCCCGATATGATGTTGATTCTTTTGGACTTTTCACCAGAGTTTTCCGCAAAATATTTCACAATGCCCTTTACCATGTTGGCATATCCCGTAACGTGCGAGCCTACATAGCTTGGCGTATTGCAATGTATGACATGCTTGCCAAGCGGTATCATGTCTTCATCGCTGGCTTTTTTGGTGATTTGCACGATATCATCACCGATGGTTTCCGACAGGCAAGTGGTATGAATGGCTATGATGTCGGGATCGTAGATGGTGAACATATTGTTGATGGCCTGCAACAGGTTGGCCTGGCCGCCGAAAACTGATGAACCTTCGGTAAAGGAACTGGTGCCCGCCATGATCGGCTCTTTGTAGTGCCTGGTAAGGGTGCTTCTGTGATAGGAGCAGCAACCCTGTGAACCATGGCTGTGCGGCAAGCAATTGTGAATACCCAGTGCAGCATACATGGCTCCGATCGGCTGACATGTTTTGGCAGGGTTTATCGTGAGCGCATTTCTTTCTTTTATCTCTTTTGTTGTATGACGTAATAACATGATTTCCTGAATTTAAGATTGACTAAATTTCCATTCCTACCGTGCCTACAATCTCAGGTTCTCCCTGCCAAGGCGCTTTGATCAATTGCCAGATTTTGGTGCCTACCATGCGTTCTATTTCTTTGTAGAAGTTGATGACACCTTCAAAACCGGCGTAAGGTCCGCCATAATCGTAGCTATGCAACTGCTTGAGTGGTACGCCCATTTTCTGCACCGCATATTTCTCTTTGATGCCCGCACAAAAGATGGCAGGCTGGAAATACTCAACCAATTTCTCAGTTTCCCAATGCGTGATGTCGTCTATTACAAGGGCATTATTGCTCATTTGTGCCATCATTCCCTCATAATCAGAAAACTTAAAACCTTTGCTTTCCAGCATTGCCATTTGCTCTTCGGTCTTTCTTGGCTTATACCTTTCGGGATCGGCGCTTACGCTAATCTCCTCAATATTCCGGCTATCGGCATCCACTTTGATACCGGGCAGCACTTGCCTGCCTTCGTAGTCGTCGCGATGAGCAAATTCGTAGCCTGCAGCAATGGTGGGCATTTCGAGTTCTTCGAACAAATCCTGATAGTGATGCGCCCGCGAACCACCCACAAACATCATGGCCAGTTTGCCTTTAGTGGTCTTTACCACTTCGCTTCGTACCTTTTCAGCGATTTCCATGTTTTTGCCGATGTATGCTTCCACCTTGGCGCTAAGCTCACTATCGTCGAAATAAACGGCCATTTTACGCAAACTTTTGGCGGTAGCATCTGCGCCAATAAAGTTGATTTTTATCCAGGGAATGCCATATTTGGTTTCCATCATCTCTGCGATGTAATTGATGGAACGGTGGCACATTACCATGTTGAGGTCTGCGGTGTGGGCCTGCTCAAAGGCCGTGATGGTAGAGTTTCCGCTAAAGGTAGAAATGAGCGTAATGCCCAATTCCTCAAACATTTGCTCCAGCACAAAGGCATCTCCGCCTATGTTATATTCGCCAAGCAGGTTTACTTTAAATTTGCCCTCAGGTCCATTGTCGTTTCTGCCTACCACATGAGTCAGCAGGCCATTGTTGGCAATGTGGTGCCCTGCCGACTGGCTCACGCCGCGATAGCCTTCGCAGCTAAAACCAAATACATTGATGCCCAACTCTTCACTTGCTGCCCTGGCCACCTGGTGGACATCGTCCCCGATAAGGCCAATGGGACAAGTAGAAAATACCGAGATTGCCTTGGGTTTGAATATTTCGTAAGCTTCCCTGATGGCTTCCATCAATTTTTTCTCACCGCCAAACACGATGTTTTCATCCTGCATGTCTGTGGAAAAGCAATAGGGTATATAATTTTCGCCATCAATCTTGTCATTGGGGTCTTGTGAAGGGGTGTTGGTCTGATTGCGGCGCGTGAGCCAACTGTAATAGCCACAGCCGATAGGCCCATGGGTAAGGTTGATCACATCGCGTGTGGGGCCCAACACCACGCCTTTGCATCCGGCATATGTACAGCCACGCTGCGTAATGATGCCCGGTATGGTGCGCACATTCGACTGAATTTCTTTTGCTTGCTCCGTGTCATTGGCGACCATCGACTTGGCCCGCTTCATGGCTACCTTTCTGGGGTATTTTTGTAAGATCTCCTCCTTTATTTCCGCGGGATCTTTGAAATTGATTTTCTTCGAGTCCATAGTTATTGTTGATAATGTAAAAAAAAGTTAGTCCAACACGCCTTCACCAACTTCTCTGGTGCGCACGCGTGTAGCGTCGGTCATGGGCAATACGAATATTTTTCCATCTCCCGGTTTTTCTGTTCTGTTTGATTTTATAATCGCATTTACCGCGTCTTTGACCCTGCTCGCCTTCACCACCAGGGTGATGAGGCGATGAGGTCTCAGGGCAGGCTCGGGACCCAGTTTGCTGATGGCTTCCGGCAAGTCATTTCGTGCACCTTCCATTATTTTGGCGTCCCACTTGCCTTTGCCGCGGCCATAGACCTGGCCGGTAGCAAAGTATGAGGGCATCCCCGCTTCGGAGAGTGCTTCTCTGGTTTCATTAACTTTATCTATTCGTATTACCGCCATTATCATCTTCATAGCTTCCTTTTTTTTTAAAGTTCCTTACTTGCCCTGCTGATGGTATAGGCCTCATCTACCGGCGACACGAATATCTTTCCATCTCCAAAAGCCCCTTTTTCGCCTGTGCGCGCTGCTTCCATAATGGTGGACACGGCAAAAGTTTTGTCATTGTCTTCCACCACGATGATGAGCAGCTCCTTGGGCAACTCGTCGTAGGTGATATCGCCAACTTTGAGCCCGCGCTGTTTGCCCCTCCCCGATACCGGCATTCTGGTGACGGCCACATAGCCGGCTTCAAACAGCGCTTTCATTACTTTGCCTACTTTTTCAGGTCTTATGATTGCTCTTATCATTTGCATAGGTATGTTCCTCCTTTCCGGTTTAGTTCAGTATTCCAAAATTGATCAACAGGCTTTCCAATTCTTCGATTTTCAGTGGCTTGGGTATCACAAACATTTCGTTCTCATCTATTTTTTTGGCGAGGGTACGATATTCATCAGCCTGTCGGTGTGTCGGATCATAGTCAATTACTGTTTTGCGGTTGATCTCCGCCCTTTGCACCATATTGTCTCTTGGCACAAAGTGGATCATTTGCGTGCCCAGCATTTTGGCCAACTCTTCTATCATTTGTTTTTCGTTGTCCACATTGCGGCTGTTGCAGATAAGGCCCCCCAGGCGTACGCCACCCGACTCGGCAAACTTCACAATACCCTTGCAAATATTGTTGGCAGCATACATGGCCATCATTTCGCCTGATACCACTATATAAATCTCCTGTGCTTTGCCATCACGGATCGGCATGGCAAAACCACCACACACCACATCGCCCAGTACATCGTAAAAGGCATAGTCCAACTCGCGATCCGTTTCGTATGCTCCCAATTGCTCCAGCATATTGATGGACGTAATGATGCCCCGGCCAGCACAACCTACTCCGGGCTCTGGTCCGCCAGATTCTACACAAGCGACATTAGCATAGCCGGGTTTAAGAATATCGGCGAGTTCTACATCTTCGCCTTCTTCGCGCAGGGTGTCCAGCACCGTCTTTTGGGCCAGACCGCCCAGCAAGAGGCGGGTAGAGTCCGCCTTGGGATCGCATCCGACTACCATTACATTTTTGCCCATTTCGGCCAATCCGGCCACTGTATTTTGGGTTGTGGTGGATTTTCCGATACCACCTTTACCGTAGATTGCAATTTTTCTCATGACATTTTTAGTTTTTAAGTGACAATTTGGTTTTGTCATTTACATCGGGCGTGCCACAAATCATCAGGTATTCAATTGAATCTGTCCGGAAATGCGCTAATCTTCAATTAATGAGATGCTTATAAAAAAATATTTGGCAAAAAGCTGAAATGCCGATGAAATGGAGGTTTTACAAAAATGTAAACTTTGAGATGGTCGATTTACAAATATAGAAAAAAACATGATTGACATAAATTCAAAATCTCTTGCTCCATTATGATATTTACAAACATTCAAACATATAATTGATTCGAATAATAGCATTATAGAATAAATACTAATACATTTACAATAAAGCAAGCATTTTTTATATTGAGCATATTCGGCTTCGATAGGCTGAATATTGGATTTTGGTCATAAACTTATTTTTTAGCAATGAAAAGAACTTACTGTGAAAGGGCAGGCAAAACCTGTTATGCAGATTCAGAGCTACCGCTGTTGTTCGAGATCAGCAGTATCATTAACAACAGCATGCACATCAAAAAAACGCTAAATCCCATCATGAAGCTCATCGCCGATTATCTGTTTGCGGAGCGTACCTTACTTTCGATCTTAAACAGAGAAGTGTCGAGTATCTTTATAGAAGCTGGATATGGAATCTCTGATGAAGACAAAAAGCTGGGCAAATACCTGATCGGAGAAGGCCTGACCGGCCAGGTGATCAAAAACGGTGAACCCGTTTATATAGAAAAAATAAAACAGGCAGCAGGTTTTCTCAACAAAACGCGCATCAGCCTCAACACAGAAGACCAGGCAGATCTCTCATTTGTGTGCGTACCCATATTGGTGGACAAGCAAATTGCCGGGACGATCAGCATCATTAGAAAATACGAAGAATCTACCGACAAACACGAGCTGATACGCATACTTACCGTTGTAGGCACCATGGTAACGCAGGCTGTGCGCATCAGGCAAGATAGAATGGAAGAACTGGCTCGACTTAAGAAAGAAAACAAGCACCTATATGATGAATTGAAAAACAGTTTCGTGCACGAGAACATCATCGGTAATTCTTCAAAAATGCGCGAAGTGTTCAAGCTGATCGAGCAGGTATCGGGCACACAGGCCACCGTGCTGATCAGAGGTGAAAGCGGGGTGGGGAAAGAAATGATTGCCGATGGCATACACTATGGCAGCAAACGCAAAAAAATGCCTTTTATCAAAGTAAACTGCTCTGCCCTGCCCGAAAGTCTGATCGAAAGTGAATTGTTTGGTCACGAAAAAGGAGCCTTTACCGGTGCAGACAGCGCCAAGATGGGCCGTTTCGAACTGGCTGAAGGAGGCTCCATTTTCCTGGATGAAATCGGGGATTTGCCTTTGCAGATTCAGGTGAAGCTGCTCAGGGTACTGCAGGAAAAGCAGTTTGAAAGACTGGGCGGGGTGAAAACCATTAAATGCAACGTGCGCATCATCACGGCTACCAACAGAAACCTGGAAGAAGCCATCAAAGACGGATCATTTCGCGAGACCTATATTACAGACTCAATGTGTTCCCGATTTATGTACCGCCCTTACGGGAAAGGCTAAGTGACATCCCCCTGTTGGCTGATCACTTTATCCAAAAATCAAACAAAAAAAACGATACCGACATCAGGCGCATATCCTCCTCGGCGCTGGATATGATGATGATTTACAGCTGGCCGGGCAACATCAGAGAACTCGAAAACTGTATAGAACGTGCGGCCATTCTAAGCGATGATCAGGTGATCAGGTCGCAACACATGCCTCCTACCCTGCAAACCGCCCAATCGTCCGGAACCCTAAGCAGAGGCACCCTGGAAACCGTGCTGGATAAGGTGGAAAAACAATTAATTATTGAAACATTGACTTCGCATAAAGGCAACGTGCTCAAGTCAGCGCAATACCTGGGCATTTCCAACAGAAAACTCGGACTGCGCATCGCCAACCACAATATCGATGTGGCCAAATACAAAACGATGAAAGGCGGAAGCGCTTAGTCGAAAAAGTACAATCGGAGGAGGTGATGTGCAAATGGAGGCTCTATAGACAAATGGAAGAATTAATTATGGCATAGATGGCGGCTATGCGAAGTGGAGTGCCAGGGCAGTGCAGTCGGATTTTACATATATGTAAAGTTTTTAAGATCATGATGATTGCAACATACTGACAAACAGATATTTGCATTCATGGCATTGGGTTTGTAAATCTGGAGAATGACCATCAAACTCAAATATTTAACACATGAAAATAATAGTACCGGTTATCAAATTACCCAACAGCACCTTCGCTGTAGCTCAAAGTTTTCAGGATGCCAGCCACGCCTGTGTTTATGATCATGCAAGCGCTTCGTTTGAATGGGAAAAAATGAATGAGTTCATCAAAAATCCCGGGAACATCACACTGGAACTGAAGCTAAAAGGCATTTACGATGTCTTATGTCTTCAAATGCCCTTTCTGGCATTGAAATTCTTTACCGAAAGCAATATCAGTGTACATAAAGCCATAAGTATTGATGTTGAACAAAATATCCAATTTCTACTAAATAATAAACTGTCCCTTTTCATCAACCAAAACTTAATGGCCGCTGACGGCTGCGCAGGCTTATGCAGCAGTTGTTCCGATTGTGATTGAAGTGGCGATGAGAAATGACAGGTAGCATAACAAGAAAAAGGATGGCCCTAAGTAACGCAATTCAGTTTATACATCGACTTAAAGCAGACCAACAATACCGGTCGCATGTTTACCAAAAGTCAAAAGAAGAAGTATTGAACCACTACGGTTTTGATGAGATAGAATTTGAAAATGCGCTCTACATGCAATTACTCAAGTGCCAGACCTATGAAGAGGCAGAGGTGGTATTGCAAATAAAAATGTGTTTTTCCATGCTTTAATTTTAGAATTATGAAATTCAGACCATTAGAAAAAGCCCGTACGATCATAAAAGATGCTACAGGGCTCGACATTATGTATGCCTACGATGACCTCGTCTTTCCTGACTATGGGGCATTTATTTTGCAATTCGACGACAGCAATGAGCAGCGCTTCAATTGCTATTTCAATGTAGAATGTGAAGAATTTGAATTGTCGCGAATCTTTCACCGGCTCGAACAGATATGTAAGCTCAACAAACTCTCTCTGAAGTCGAAAGGCAAATTCAACTTTGAGCAAAAAGAAGAGCAGGTAGAGATTCATTTTTTGCCTTAGCGCAGCAGGTCATCAACATCAAATTATTTAAATAAAGTATAAAATAAACCATCATGGAAATGAACAACACAAGAGCGCTTACCTGGCAGGCCTGGCTGGCGCATGGCGATCAGTATTTGAAAGCCTCCAAGCCAAAAGGATACAAAAACCGCTTTGGCACAGAGATCGTGTACAATCTATTGTCGATGTCGCTTGAAAGCTACATCATGGCGATTATGGATTTTCACCATCAATTGCCCGAAAACCATACCTATACCGACCTTTTTCGGGGTTTGGATACTGTGATGAGCGTGGATCCTGACTTGAAAGCGCGCATACTGCAATATGAAAATATCCAGTCGATCTGCTCTATAGAAAAGTATCACCGCACCTCGCCAAGCCTGGAAGAAATCGACGACTTGAAAGGTGCACTTATAGAAATAAGCGAAATAGCGCACCTCGCCTGTAAGGTGGCCGCATAAGCCTGGCCTATTCCTGATTATCGGGTATTTAAAAGCTGACCGGAGGTGTCGTATCGAGAATAGGGATGCCCATTTTGGTATCGACAAAGCGGAAGTAATAATACAATTTCCGCTCCACCTCGATCCCGTAATCTACTGTAGGATCGTACTGGATGGTGGTATCAAAAAAGCGGTATGTTCCCGGATGTGATGCTTTATAATTCCAGGCGTTTACGTATTGCTGGTTCCATTGCTTATAGTAGGCCACTGAGCGGTCTTTGGCCGGGCTCCAGGTGGTGGCAAACCATGTTTCAAATCCCGGATCAAAAACGATCACTTCGTATTGTTCATCGTCGTTTTTTTCGATGTCAATCAGGTTTTTGTCTTTTACCTGTTGTGTATTGTATGAAGGCGCACAGGCTACCAACAAAGGAAAAAGGGCAAAAATATACAATGAATTTCTCATGAGATGCTTATTTGTCGTTACTTTAAACAACGGAAAGCATGCGTAAATGATATTGAAATCCTGCCGGATGATAGCCACATCCGGTTTTTTATGCGCTACGGTTTACTTTAAGGTCAGATTCAGATCGTAAAAATTTGTCAATGATTACACCAAGGGAAATGAGCGGTGACCCGACAAAGCAGCGGGGCTGCTTTGTCAGTCATAGTCAGTAGCTAAGCCTGGCAAGCGCCTTTACCAATTATTTTGGATGTAAACCGGCTCTTCTGAGACGTGCCGACCTACTTTACCACTTTTACCCATTGACCCTTGGTGTTGGCCGAAATGCTGTTGTCATACATGGCGCCTACTGAAACCGCTGGCATGTAGAAAGTACCCTGATAGCTGGCGTTCAAAAAGACTTTCAGGGTGATCCTGGTATTTTTTGCAAGATCGAAATAGCTCATCACCCGGTCATCACGGATATCCTGATACTCCGGTTTTACACCAGCATAAAACTGCCCGGTATCATCCAGCCTGTTGTTGAGGATTTCCCATCCTGAAGGAAATATTTGCGTAAGCGCTATTTCCTGGTAATCGCCCCGAAGACCGGGATTGGTTACCGTTATCTCCGCCATGAAATCTGTGCCTTGCTTCAGGTTGTCGATAGCGATGACCTCGCCCTTCATGTTTTTATAGACCAGTTCCATTTTGATATTGCTTTCACTGGCAATTTCATTTCCTTCAAGTGGCACCCCTGTGCGTATCAACTTGACAAACAATGGGTTATCTCCATTGTTTTTTACCGACACCTTAGCTTGTTTGTCCGGCTCTATCACCGTAATCTGGTTCAGGTATTTTGTGCCATCTATGCGAATCTTATTATTGGCAATTTCCACAGCTACGTCAATGCCTCCCTGTACCGGATAGCTTTTGGCAAACTCAGCAATGCCTATCAGGCAATAAGCAGTCGTTTGAGTACTCATCCAATATTTTGAATCAGCCATTTTTTCAGAAATCAATCTGATCATCTCGAATGCGTCATTTTTCTTGTTGAGCCGCACCAGGGTTTCCAAAATTATCGCCTGATCTCGTTGGGTCGATCCGTAGGTGCCGCCAAGCGCTCTATATTCATTCACATCTTTGGTGAGACCGTTTATTATTTCTAAAGCCACGTCATCATAACCTGCGGCCGAATAGGTCGAAGCGAGCGTCCATTTGGCAATATTGTCTGTAAATTCACGGCCTTTGAGCCTGTTCATGGCACCAAGCGAAGGATGGCCTGCCATGGCCAGGGTGTACAAACGGTAGGCTTGAACCAGGTAGTCGTTGTACGTGGTATTCCAATTATTGGCCTGCTCCTGCTGGTACGTAAGCCATTTCGACAAAAGATCGTCGGGCACATGATAGCCTTGTTTTTTTGCTTCGACCAAAAAATGCCCCGCGTAGTTCGTTCCCCAAAGGTTGACCTGACTATTACCCGGCCAGTAGGAGAAACCTCCATCGGCCAACTGAAATGTGCGGATGCGATCGATTGCAGCATTGATATTCGTTTGTATTTCTGAAGCTCTTTTGTCATCCAGCGAGATAAGGTGCTTGAGGTATAGCTGCGCAAAAACCGAAGATGTGGTTTGCTCAATGCATCCATGCGGATAATTGATCAGGTATTTGAGCCGTTGCTCCAGATTGAGTGGCGGCAGGCTCGATATCTCGATCATCGCTTCATTGGTGCCGATGAGCCCAAGAGGATTGTAGTTCATATCCCATGATTTATCAGCTTCCAAAAGCATTTCATCCGTTTGGCTCATTAGCGGATTGCTCGCTCTTACTTGCAGTTCCACATCGTATGAGGCACTAAATCCGGCGGATTTGGCTTCAACGCGCACTTTTCCTTTACCCAAAGCCTGTGCAGCCTTTAGATTGAAATAAACCACCTGATCGCCCGGCTCAGTAAATGTGATGGTTTTTGAGCCGCCTGCTACGGTACTCAATCTGCCTTCGGCACTCACGTTCAATTCCACATTTTTAATGTTTTTGTCCATCGCAAAAAACATTTACCGGCAGGGTAATCTCCTCTGTGGGGCCGGCGACTCTTGGCAATGTGGCCAGCACCATAAGCGGCTGCTTCACGGCCACGGTTTTTTCTACCGACCCATAGGCACCATCGTAGCCAGCCACCACCATGGCGCGCACACTTCCAATGTATTGTGGTAGTTTGATTTTATGCGTGTTCTTCGATCCCGCTTTCGCGAAAATGGACCATAGAACATCACTACCGGCTTAAAGCGGTTTGCCTCCTGATCTTCGGGGGCTTTTATTTCATCATCTCCACCCACAGCCATTAGTTTTTCCAGGGTGCCACCATAGGCACCCATCACATCGTCAAACACATCCCAGGTCTTAATGCCGAGCGCTTCACGGGCATAGAAGGCATTCCAGGGCTCCGGGGTTTTGAATTTCGTGAGGTCAAGCAAGCCTTCCTCCACAATGGCAATGGTATAGGCCATTGGTTTTTTATTCTTTTCATTGACCGTTACCGAAAATTCCTGTTCGGAGCGCAACTCATCGGGCATGGTGATGACCGGGCTCAGCTTTGTGCCCGGATCAATCACTTCGATGGCCTGTACACCATACATTCGAATTGGCAGGTCGTTGGCCGTTTGGGCATGAGGCTGCAGCAGGGTAATATTGGCATAGATATTTGGTGCCATAGCCGTAGTCGCTTCGAACTCCACCACCGTATTTTCGGCTTTTGTATCTACCCAAAAAGTCTGAAGCATCTGGCTGCCGGTTTCCAGACTGATAAGCGCCCTACCACCCGCACTACTTGGAATGTTTATCCGGATGGGTTCGCCCACCTGAACGCTCTCTTTTTCCACATTGAAATCGAGCATGGTCACGCCGCCAAGTTCTCCGCGGCCCTGCTTTCCTGCCCATCCGGGCCAATCGATATAGACGATTTTTCCTGCCGAATGACCAGATACAGGATCCTTGACTTTGATCATGTACCTGCCCCATTCCGGATGATTGACCCGCAACTTATATATCCCCTCACCATCGTCGGTCTTTGCCGTACCACTGCTGATGAGCTTGGCGTAGTATGAGCTTGAGTAATTGCTGGTACTTTCATAGGAATTGTCCCACCACCATCGCCACTGGAGTTTGTACAGACTTACTTCCAGCTTGCGATCTGTCGGATTTCCCTTGCTATCGACAGAAACCACCCTCACGTTGTGGTCTTTGTCCGTCACCAGCATACCTCGCTTGTCGCCATCTGGCACTTTGATGCCCGCAAAACTGGCATAGGGTACATAAGGAACAGAGGTGTTGTCGATACTAAAATCGCCACCCTCTTCAAAAACTTTGCCTTTAAAAATGGCCTTGAGCATGCCGGGAGCTTCTTCACCGGTCTCTAACTTAATGGGTATGCGCACACTGCCCTGCTCATCGAGCCGGCCATCAAATATTTGTTCACTCTCCGTAATGTATTCTTTTGAAGGATCGTCGAAAGCGACATCTTCATAGCCTTTAAAGCTGGTTTTGGCAGGTACGAGCAGCACTTCATAAGAGGCTTTAAGGTTTTTGGCTGTAGCTCCATGGAGCCATCTCACATTCAGATTTCCATAGGCTGTGCCCTGATCTGCGTACAGCTTGTCTCCATCAAATGTCAGGTTGATTTTGAGTCTGTTGGGTTTTACTGTTTCTATTTTCAATTGCTTCGAAAACACCGCACCACCTACCTTCACTTTTGCCAGCCAATTGCCAGTCGGAGCATCGCTGGCCGTAGTGGGGTGAAAAGCATACAAGCCAATTGAAGATTTGGATAAAGCGGTTTGCTTAGCCAGTTGACCCATCGGGTTGTATAATTCTAAAATAATGGGATGCCCATCAGGAAGCCTGTTTTGCAAGTCGTCAAGAAGAAAAGAAATGTGCAAGGTGTCCCCAGGTCGCCAGACGCCCCTTTCTCCATATATAAATCCCTTGATCCCTTTTTCGATTTTTTCACCGGTCACGTTAAAATTGCTCAGTGAAAGCGATGAACCATCATCGAGTTTGAGGTAGCCAAACTGCTTTTCGTGTTTTACCACTAGCGCATACGGTTTTGCTGATAATTCAATGTTGGTCTTACCTTCACTGTCACTGGTAGCGCTGGCAATTAGTTGCTGTTGAAAGTCATAGACCTCTACTTTGGCTCCGGCAATCGCTTTCGTATTCAGCAGATTGGTGGTATAGACAAGCATATTGCCCTGCTCGGCCTTTTTGGCAATGATGCCAATGTCGGAGGCGAAAATGATTTTTTGAGCGCTTCGGTCATTGTGGTAGTAGGCTTGGTGGCAGGGATTATCGCGTTCGCTCCAATCGTAATAATAGTATCCATCTTCATAGTAATCCCAGTTGTTCGATTCTGCACCATCCCAATTTTCGGTGATTTCATCTGTTGTTTCTTCCTCGCCGTTTGCACAAAAATAGAGTGACTGGGACTTTCTAAAACTGATTTTCACCTGATAAAAGGCTCCAGGCTCCACCTGTATGTATTTTGATATGTCGATGCTGTATCTGTTCCATTCATTCAGGTTGGTAGCGCCCATGGTGGCCAGTGGTATGCTTTGCCGGGCAACAGGTCTGCCCACCCGTTGCAATTGATAGTTTCCTCCAAGCTCATTCACTTGCAGGTATTGTAGCATGTTGTTTTCAAAAATTCGCACAATGGTTAAATCTACCGCGCTGAGGCTGATGGCCTCGAAGGGAACAATGAGGCCTTCAGAGCTCGGCATAATCACCCCTTTATTGGCAGTGATTTTTACCTGCGGCTTTTGCTGTGTAAACTGCAATTCACCTTGATAATCTTCTTCCAGCGTGTATCCTGCCGTATTTTGTATCGATTTATCTATGGTAAGTTCCACCTTGCCTTCCAGGGAGCTGGTAACGTAGATTTTCAGTTCATTGAGGTTGACCACTACCCTGGGAGCCGTACCTTCCGAAAGCATAACCAAACCCCTTAGGTTTTGCTTGTCGTCGATAGGGTCCGAAAATTTGATCGAAATGTACTGTTCGCCGGCACGCATTACTTGCACCGAACTTACTGTAAAATCTTTGAGTGAAGGTATTTCAAATGTGGTGTCGTCATTTTTATCCACTCCTATCACCTCCCCATCCCATTCGATTTCCACTTTACCTTTTTTGTCCTTTCTGGCTATGTTTTCTATGGTAAATTGATGGCTTTTATCCAATAAGCCATGCACATAGGTGATTTGAAGCGGATTCCCATCTTGTCGGGCAGAGAGTATCTTTTCTGCTTCTTCATTGCTTACATGGTCGGCAGTCTGGATGGTTCCAGTCACCTTTACTTTGCTTAAGTCCCGGGCACTATACAAGCCGATGCCTTCAATCCTTACATCAAAATTTTGGGGGACGCACTCAAATGTAAACTTGAATGCTTCATTCTCCTTAGGCACATCGAGGATTTTGCCCAGTAAAAAAACCGTGTGGTACCGCTGACCACTTTTGAGCTGCTGGTCAGGTTTGAACACTATTGTTTTGGCATCGGACCAAAAGGCTTTCCCCTTAATCTCGGGATCGAATTGAAATAACCTGGTTGCCACCTCTTCGCCGGGTATAGCCTCGGCCACTTCTCTGGCGAGTTTCACGGTGATTTCGGACGTTTTTGAAATATATCCGGACGTAAATGCGGACACATATTCTACAAAAAGGAGCTTTGGACTACTAAAATCATCCTTTTCGCTTTTCGTATTTTTTGAGCAAGATGTCTGGATGAGCAAAGCCAATATTGCAAGCAGGGAAAAAATGTGGTAGGGTTTCATATTTTTGGTTTTATAAAAATCACAGCAATAAAAAGTATTCCCAATAATATTTTTGTTTTGATTTGGTCAAATGATTACATGTTGAACGATATAGTTTATTTAAAAATATTGGCCAGTTCATAAGGCATGTCTGAATCGATAACAAACTGCAAAAGATTGCTGCTGCAATGCTTGAAAAGTCAGAGGATTATGAAAAACCCACCTGAGATGTTTTTCTGAAAGCAGCAAAGGAATCATTACTTGAAGATGCTATCAAAAAGTTGATTTATGGTCAACTCGAGCGTTGAATGGGCGCCTTGCATCTCAGAGATCGCTGAAATTGTCAAAGAAAATTTGGCGGATTTTAAGCCGGTCTTGCCTGGCTTCATTAAAATAGGTCAATATCCGGGTCAATTCTTAAAAAGACATTTATTTTATTACTGCATTTATTTTCTCCCAAAGTGCGTCGTCGAAGCCTGATACCGCAAAATTTTGATTTAACGGATCTGACGCATCTCCCATTCGTATAACCACCATTTTTTTGCTGGGAATTACATAGATTCTTTGGTCTTTTGCGCCCATTGCCGCGTACATATCAGCAGGTGCATTTGGTACCAAATATCCCTGATAGTCAGTTTGCTCCCCTGGAATCATAAAATTAGATTTTCCATTGAGCCACCATAAATATCCATATGAGGGATTGATGTTTTGAGAAGTGGAAATACTTTCATTAAAGTAAGTTTCATTAATGATTTGTTCGTTATTCCATTTTCCTTTATTCAATGCCATAAGTCCAAACCTTGCCATACTTCTGGTGGTACTGTGGTAAATGGTGAAGATGGTGCCAACGTTCCAAAATCCATCCATCCCTAATTTGCTTTTTACTTTTTCATTAAAGTAAGACTCAAAGGTTTCATCGCTTGCAAGGGAAATCGCATCCATTAATTTTTGAAAAATATTGCTGTACGCCCATCGAGTACCGGCATCTGCCATATACGTCAGGTTAGATTTGATTACATATTGTTTTGTATCGTCATTACCTGCGGTCATGGAGAGTAAATGCCGTACCGAAATAAGATTTTCCTTTTCCAAAGGCATACTTGTCCATGCTGTTCCGAGATAATCTGAGGTGAAATAGTTTTGATTTAATCTGACAGTTAAAAGGCAAAACAAATTAAATTTGATTTATCAATAAACAAATAAGTTTCACCTTTAAAAACTGTCAGAAATGAATTCAGAAACAAAATTAATTAAAAGTAAATTAGGACTACTACAATTAGCCGAACAATTAGGGAATGTATCAACAGCATGCAAGTATCTTGGTTATAG
>JAAUQL010000192.1 GCA_012033595.1 Cyclobacteriaceae bacterium
CAGCCTTCCCAAAATTTGATGAGCAATACCTGATCGAAAGTTCGTTCAGCTATCCGATCTCTATCAACGGCAAAGTCCGTGCTCAAATGGAGTTTTCTTTAGATGTCTCGAAAGAAGAAATCGAAAAACCGTGTTGGCAGCGGAAGTCGTGCAGAAATGGACAGAAGGAAAGCCACCAAAGAAAGTGATTGTAGTTATCGGAAAAATTGTGAATGTTGTTCTTTAGCGAGTATTCATTCCCGTATAACTCTCATTCCATTAGTTTATAAAAGGCTGAATTGCCTCCAAGAAAATTCAGGCTTTTTTATTTCCAAAACATGACATAGATCATTACATTCATCCTCACAAAAATGCACCTTCCCTCATGTAAAATTTAAACCCAAACAGCTATGATCTCTGTATTGTCAACTACCGGAAAATATTTGCTCCAGCCAAGTTTAATGGAAATGCATCACAGCAGTCTTGAATGGCTCTCTACTACAGTATTATGGAAACAAGAGGTTGCTTTTTTTCAGAAATTACTGGATCAGCATTCCCCACGGGCAACGTCTTTAGATGATAAGAAGAAAGTAAGTCACTTTCAGAATATGATTACTTACTATGGGGGCGAACTCATTGATACACTTCGAAAAAAAATAAAAATCCATGAACATAAACTGGCCGATCGGCTAAAGGAACTCAAAACCACAGATTCAGAATATTATCAGGAACATGGTGAACTGATGGAAGAGTTGGGTGCGTTTATGAAAACGTTCAACTCCTTCAAAAGCGACTTCTTTACATTTATTGATTTAACGCTTTGATTAAGTATAATCCGAACATTCATTAGGTAACATTTACTTAACTTAGCGCACCATTAAATAAATTTTACTTGTATGCGCTATTCGAAAATTGTGGGTTTAGGCCATCATGTGCCCGAAACGGTAATTACCAATGCCCAGTTATCCAGTATGATGGACACTACCAACGAGTGGATCATTGAGCGCACAGGAATTAAAGAAAGACGATGGATCGATCCCACCAAGGATACTGTTGCCAACATGGCTGCCAAAGCCACTCGCATGGCGCTTGAGCGTGCCAAACTCACCGAAAAAGATATTGAGTTTATTGTCTTCGCCACTATTACACCAGATTATTTTTTTCCTGGTTCAGGGGTTTTGCTTCAGCGTGAATTAGGATTGGAAAGCATTGGTGCGCTGGATATTCGTAATGCATGCTCAGGATTTATTTATGCATTATCTGTTGCCGATCAATTTATCAAGACAGGTATGTATAAGACAATCCTTGTCGTGGGTGCAGAGATTCAGGTTTTTGATAATCACCTCTATAAATTAAGGCGAATCAAACACACCTTGGGCAATCAATTTTATACCTCAACCATAGATACCATTACACTAAGTGAATGTTTGAAAAATGCGGATGTGGTTATCGGTGCTCTTCGTGCGGAAAAAGGGAAAGCCAGGCATGTAGTATCTGAAGAGATGGTGAAAAACATGAGACCCGATTCCTTAATAATAGATTTGAGTATCGACCAGGGGGGGTGTATCGCTACTTCAGAAACAACCAGTCTAAACAGACCTGTTTTCAGGAAATACGATATCATACACTATTGTGTGCCTAACGTTGCCTCACGGGTTGCTACTACAGCTACCACAGCACTTAGTAATATTTTTACACCAACTATTTTGCGTGCGGCCGAAGAGGGCGGTGTGGAGGAAATGATCTTTTCGCACAAGTGGTTTATGAAAGGTGTTTATACGTATAAGGGCACATTGACAAATGAATCAATAGCGCGTAAATTCGCAATGAAGTTTAAAAACATCGAGTTATTGTTGGCACTGAGAATGTAATAGCCTATGAATACTAAGTTGTTATTTCGTACGGTGAAGATTTTAAGCATGGTTGCGATTGTCTTTTCGTCAAATCGGGCTATTTACGCAGGGTGCCATGCCCCAACAAATTCGCGCGCAGAATACTTTAGATCAACTCGCTGCAAAGAACACATTATCAGGTTCTGATATTCTTTATGGAATGCCAATCCCCCCAGGGGAAACCCTTGGAGACTATTACTTAAATGAAAACTGGAATAAGACAACTATTTTGTTGTATCAGACCGAGAAGATGCTTGAAGGATATTTTGTCAAGTATAACCTTCAGGATGATCAATTGGAAGTAAAAACAACTGAGGGGATCAAAATGTTGGACGTTAAGAAGGTTAAAAACATTGTTTGGATTGATTCACTCACCACCTCTATTCACTTCTTTGTTAATGGAGCGGAATATAAGCTTGATGGTGTGCCAACTACCAACTTATTGGAGGTGTTAGTAGATGGAGAGATGCCACTATTAAAAAAGACTATATTATTTGTAAAGGAGCCTACCTATAATGTTGCTTTTGATGTGGGCTCGCGCGATAAAAAGATTTACCAAAAGTCATCTTTATACTATGCCCGGCAAGGGGACTTATATAAAGTTAAAGGCAAAAAGGATGTTCAGGAAGCATCCGGGAGTAATAAAATAGCGGTGGATGAATTTATTAAATCCAATAAATTAAATGTGAATAACGACAGTGACCTGATTAGAGTGTTTGAATTTATAAATTCACAAAAAGCCGATTAGTTTACTAGTTCCTGCAATGCTTTTTCATACGCATTGATTTTTGTTTCGGCATCCGCTTTTTTCTTGCGCTCCAATTCAATTACCTGAGGAGGCGCACCGCTCACAAATTTATCATTGCTTAGTTTCTTTTCAATGGAAGCCAAAAAGCCTTTTTGATAGGAAAGGTCTTTCAAAATTGAGTCGCGTTCCTTTTCTATATCCAATTTGCCTTCCATGGGTATGGTAAACTCCACCGTCCCTACTAAAAAGGATACACCTACAGGTTTATCTTTAGCTGTATACACTTCACTAAGGTTGGATAGCTTTTGGATTATGGGCCAAAAGAACGTGGGGTCCTTATCTGATTCTTGTTTGTAAATTTTTATAGCCTCTTTAGGCGAAATGCTTTTAGCGTTTCGAACATTGCGTATCCCTGTAATTGTTTCAAAGGCAAAATCAGCTTCTGCAAGTAAAGGACTATCAACGGCACCAGCCTGAGGCCAGGTAGCAACAATAACATTCTCCCGGGCACCCTTGGTTTGAATTTCACTCCACAACTCTTCCGTAATAAACGGCATGAAGGGATGTAGTACTTTCAGGAGCGATTCGAATAGCGAAACTGTTTTAGTAAAGGTTAATTCATCGATGGGTTTCCCAAACTCGGGCTTTACCATTTCGAGGTACCAGGCGCAGAAATCATCCCATATTAATTTGTAAACGCACATCAACGCGTCCGACATTCTGAATTTTTCGAAGTGATCTTCAAAGTTCCAGGATCGACTGATTGGAGTTTCGACTCAAACCAACGAGTGGCTGTTAAATTTCCTGTAGGCTGTGCCAACGTTTTATCAACTTCCCAACCTTTAACCAATCGGAAGGCATTCCAGATTTTATTTGTAAAATTTCTTCCTTGTTCAACCAGTTTTTCATCGTATAATAAGTCGTTACCGGCTGGCGAACTGAACAACATGCCTGTACGAACTGCATCGGCACCAAACGTTTTAATAAGTTCAAGCGGATCGGGTGAGTTACCCAGCGATTTGGACATTTTGCGACCTTGCTTGTCGCGAACAATACCGGTCAGGTAAACATTTTCAAATGGTTTGCCATCCATGTATTCGTAGCCGGCAATAATCATTCGGGCTACCCAAAAGAAAAGAATTTCGGGAGCCGTAACCAGTACTTGTGTAGGATAGAAGTAAGCCAGTTCTGGATTTTTTGTAAAATCTATTTTTCCTTTTCTTTATCGTAAAAATCATTTTTTAAATCCTCCAAATACTTCAATTGGCCAAAGCCACGAAGATGCCCAGGTGTCTAACACATCAGCATCCTGACGAAGATCATTTTCTGAAATAGTTCTGCC
>JAAUQL010000096.1 GCA_012033595.1 Cyclobacteriaceae bacterium
TCTAACTTTATTACTAATTTGATCTCAGGACTTATTGCTTATTCCTTCATGCCAAAAAAGCCGACAATCAAATATGAGAGTGTCACAACGGATCAAATCGCACTGTTTTAAAATCGAACTCAGGTTATTTGGTATAGACAAGTAAAACGTAGTTCCTTCATTTGGCACAGAACTAACAGATATCTCTCCATCGACCTTATTCACGGATTCTTTGACAAGAAACAATCCCAAGCCCGATCCAACACTCAGGGTGGAGGCTCGATAAAACATCTTGAATATACTGTCCTGGTATGCCGCGTCAATTCCGATCCCATTGTCAGATATCGACAGCTCGGCGCTTTTTTTATCGATGTTTCCGTTTACCCATATTTTTTTTTCTGCCTTATTTTTATGCTGATATTTAATAGCATTACTTATGAGGTTGTTGGCAATCACTCCCAGGCGATATCTATCCGAAACAAATTCATCCTCCTGATTTATTTGGATTTGAAAATCAATAGAGCCGGCTTCTTCAAAGTATATATTTTTTCATACTCATCTCTAAAAATGCTGCTTACATCGAGCACTTCGTAGATCAGTTCGCCCCGGGCATTTTTCGAATAGTCAAGAATGTCGCATAAGGTTTTATCCAGCTTTTTTGCACACCAATCAATTTTATCAAGATAGTCTTCCAGCATAGTGCTGTTCAAGACCCTGGTATCCGTTTTGGCCAGATTGACGAGACCGATGAGCGAGAGCAACGGTGCTCGAAGATTGTGAGAGATATTATAACTAAATGAATCCAACTCACTGTTTATTTTGATCAATTCGGTATTCTGATCAATAATCATTTGTTCTGCCTCAAGTCTTTTTCTTTCCTCTTCATGATGTCGGAGAGCATGTGAAATAGAAGTGGAAAGTCTTTTTATGTTAGATTTCAATACATAATCGTCGGCGCCGTTTTTTATACATTGGGCGGCAAACTCTTCTGAGACCGTACCGGTAACCAGGATAAAGGGGATATTCCATCTCTTTTCTTTACAGATCTGCAAGGCTTCGAGCGAGTTAAATTGCGGAAGCGAGTGATCTGACAAGATGATATCAGGTTTTTGGCTGTTGAGGGAATTAATATACTCAATTTTACTATCGACAATAGTAAGCGCAAATTCCAGATTAGCCTTTTTAAGTTCTCTATTGATCAGGTAAACATCTTCAATTTGATCTTCAAGTATCAGTATTTTCAGTTTTTGGTTTGGTCCCATATTACACGGGTGGTTGATTGATAATGAGCCAGAAAATACCTAATTCCGATACGGCCTGAGAGAAATTTTCAAAATCGACAGGTTTTACTATATACGCGTTGGCTCCAAGTTCGTAGGCCTTTTTTATGTCTTTATTCTCTTTCGAAGATGTTAATACCACAATGGGTATGGATTTAAACTTTGCATCACTTTTCAAATGTTGAATGACTACAAGTCCATCTATTTTTGGCATTTTCAGATCCAGCAAAATAAGTTTTGGCAAATTATTATGCTGTTCTTTCTGCAGATACTGGATTATCTCTTCACCATCCCATAGGTGGAGGAGGTTATTAGCCAGATTCCGTTTTTTCAAGGCTCTGATGGTCAGTTTGGCTTCGTCGGGGTTATCCTCCACCAGTATGATATCTATTGCATTTGCATTCATAATTTTTTAGTTATTTAGGTAATGTGAAATAAAATGTGGCTCCCTGATCTACTTGAGCGTCGGCCCAGACTTTGCCGTGATGCCTTGCCACAATTCTTTGAACAATGGCAAGGCCTACACCTGTTCCGGAAAATTCCTCCACTTTGTGCAGTCTTTGAAAAACTCCAAAAAGCTTGTGTTTATAAGTCGGATCAAAGCCCACACCATTGTCTTTGATATAATAGCGGATGGACTTTTCCTCTTCTACCGAACCTATCTCAATGTGTACTTGCTTCTTTTTCCCGGCATATTTAAAGGCATTCGAAATCAGGTTTGCCCACACCTGGGTGATCATGGTATAATCTGCCCTTGTTTCATGAAGCTTCCTTATGATAACTTCGGTGCTGTCATTCCCGCGTTGCAACACGTGTTCCTGCACAATTTCGCGGACGATCGTGTCCATATCACAGTCATTACAGATCATTTCTTTCCTCCCCAACCTCGAAAAATCCAATAGGTCATCTATCAGCTGTCCCATCTTTATGGTATTTTTCACGATCACCTGAGTGATTTCCTTGCCTTCATCATCCAGAAGATCAGCATACTCTTCCTGGAGGATTTTGGTGTACGCGTTGATGTACCTGAGCGGAGCCCGTAAGTCGTGCGAAACAGAATAGGTAAACGATTCGAGTTCGGTGTTTAATTCAGTAAGAAATGCCTTGCTCTCCTGCAGTTCATGTTCCTTTTTTTCAATACATCGATGTTTTGGATTATCCCCTTAATTTTTACAATCTCATCACCGCGGTAATCTGGGATTCCTGTAGTCCGTATCCAGCGTTTCTGGCCTTGAAAGGTATTTATCAGTATCTCGAAATCGTACTTTTCTCCTTTGTTCAGGCACGATGATATGGCCTCGTACAACGGCCTTCTTTCAGCATTGCGAACCAATTTCAGGATAGCTCGAAAGGTGACGGGCGAATTTTCAGGATTTTGCAGTACTCTGTTTGATTCCGGGTACAAATACAATGCCTTGTTTTCCAACGTATACTCCCAAATGCCGATATGAGCGTGCGACTGTACAGACTCGAATAGTTCGTTGATCTGCCGCAATTGCTCATTGTATGATTTGATGTCCCTGGTTTTCTCTTCAACCCTCAATTCGAGATCAACATTCAATTTTTTGAGTTCTTCTTCTGTATGCTTTCTGTCCGTAATATTATTTCGCAAAGAAAGATATTGATTGATTTTTCCATCATCGTTTTGAAATGGCATGATGAAGGTATCTACCCAATAATAGGTGCCATCTTTCGCCCTGTTTTTTACTTCTGCCCTCCATGTATTGCCGCTGGTAATGTTTTTCCACATGTCCACCCAAAAGGCTTTGTCATGATAGCCGGAATTAATAATACTATGGCTTTTTCCCAACAGTTCGTCTTCTTCATATCCGCTTATTTCTATAAAGTTGTTATTGACATAGTTTATTATTCCGGCCTTATCGGTCATCGATATGATTGAACTTTTGGTAATAGCCTGCCTGAAATTCCTGAGTGCGTGATTCAGGCGAATTATCTCTTGTTCAGCAATTTTCCTTTCATTTAATTCCTCTTCGTATTTAAAATTTAGAAGCACCAGATCCCTAGACCTTTCTTCCACCATCTTCTCCAGCGCTTCAGGACTTTTCAGTTCTAACGCTTTGGGTATAAATTTGACCATTGCAAAGACAGTACCCAACGAAACGACAGCAGTACCAAAGCGGATGAGGGCACTAAGTCGATAAGCCGGCCACCAGAAAATAGCCACATCGATAAGATGGGTGAGTCCACACAATAGAATAAATCCTATAAAAAAAACCATTAAGCCTTTAAATGGCATTTGTTCTTTTGCTTTACGCAAAAAGAAAAATAAGATAGCGGGAATGGCAAAATAAGCCAACCAAATCAAAAATTCAGAAATAATATAAAGCCAGCCATGAAATGTGGTCCACTCACCGCAATACCACCTAGGGGGCCAGTCGTCTGTCTTGGAAAGAGATAAGAAAAATTCAGAAACCTGACGCATCAAAGAGCCCTGGGTCTGATCTGCCGGCTGTGCCACCACATGCTGGCATACCGCCACATCGCTCTCCTGAGGCACAAGGGAATCCTCCTGCATTTTTAATGAAAATATGGAAACAAGTAGCAGAATAACTACCAGAGAAGTAAGCTTGACCATCCTAAAACATTTAAACTAAATATTCCAAAGACCTTACACTACCACTGCCATTTCAGCATAAATAGTTGGAATGCACCATTACCAAATATGTATGCCTGATCGATTTTTAGTTAATTATACGCTCGATGGTAGCAATCTTGCATCATAATACGATTATGTATCAGTAAACTATTAATTTATATAGGA
Source organism: Cyclobacteriaceae bacterium (assembly GCA_012033595.1). GTDB lineage: Bacteria > Bacteroidota > Bacteroidia > Cytophagales > Cyclobacteriaceae > JAAUQL01. Next base: position 4,042 of record JAAUQL010000096.1, read on the forward strand.
AATTGCAACTGATTTGCACGTCACTTTCATTTTGTCCAAAACGTAGTACACATTGACTGCAAAGAAAAAACCTAAGATTATTGGCAATTATTCAAAAATAAATAATAACAATACATTTCCTGAAAATAGAATTTGTGATCATAATGTAATGGAATCACGAAATTATAGGATATGCGAGATGTCTTGTGTTACGTTATTTCAAAATCTTATTATTGATTTTATTTGTTAGTTCTCTTATATTTATTCCATAAGTGATTGAATGTACTTTGCCATTCCACATTTCCGCATCCAATGTTTTAAACTATCCATGTCCTGAAGGTCTTTCAGTTTCGATAAAAAAATAGGTGTCAGGTACTTTAGACATGATTGAATTCAGATGAAATGAATATGATGGAGACCAGCAACCACTAAAAACGGGGCGAAACCGAAAAGCCTAACGAGTAGGACTACCTAAATTTCTAAAAACAATGACACAAAATTATCAGAATCCACAAGGTCTGGGTGGACAAACAATTATTATAGACCAAACAAGCAAACAAACAAACGGAATAGGAACGGCTGGCTTTGTCCTTGCTTTAATTGCAATATTCTTAGGGTGGATACCCATTTTAGGATGGATTATCTGGTTTTTGGGCTTAATATTATCTTTTGTAGGCGTTTTTAAGACCCCCAAAGCATTGGCGATTGCAGGACTTGTAATCTCCCTCATTGGTGTTATTTTACTTACCCTGGTATTTGGGGCTTTGCTGGCCGGTTCAGCCTTGATGTAATAATTTCGAAAAACAACAGGCACGAACTACTTCCCCCTGTCTGTTGTTTTGGCATATTTAAATATCATAACGCCCGGTCGATCAAACAAAAGCCAATGATTTAAAAAGCGCCAATGGGCAGTGCGTTTTTTGACTAACGCCCAGCGTAAGTTCTTGGCAATCGTGCTCGCTGTTTTTTTAATTAATCTGGAATTTGAAAGCTGTTGGATAACTCACTTGCCATTGCGCCGGCTGTGCAAGCCGCATTCCTTTTGCTCGGGGGTTTCCCACCACCACCTGCCGGCTCTAATGTCTTCGCCGGGTTCTACGGCTCGCGTACAGGGCTGACAGCCAATGCTGGGAAAACCGCGATCGTGCAATTTGTTGTAGGGAACCTCGAACTTTTTGATGTAGTGCCATAGTTCTTGCTCTGTCCAGTCGAGCAATGGGTTGATCTTGATTTTTCCGCTCAAAGTGTCTGCTTCTACCACTTCGGTCAGTATTCTGGTGATGGATTGCTCTTTTCTGAGGCCCGTCACCCATACATCCACGTCTATCATGGCACGTTGCAAAGGTTCAATTTTGCGTACGTGGCAGCAGGCTTTTCTATTTTCAATACTTTCATAAAAAAGGTTGATGCCCTTTTCATTGACCAATTCTTCCACACTTTGGGCATTTGGAAAGTAAACATCTATGTTGATGCCATATTTTTTGTTGGTCTCGGCCATGGCGGCATAGGTCTCGGGAAATACCCTGCCTGTATCGAGGGTGAATATTTTGGTTGACTTGTCGATCCGGGCGATCATATCGGTGAGCACCTGGTCTTCAGCGCCAAGGCTGCTGCCCAAGGCGAGTTTGCCAGGGTAATCTTTAATAAAAAACTCCAAAACCTGCTCTGCCGAAAAACCCCTTACCTTTTCGTTCAACTCCTTCACCAATTGCTCCATTTGTTACCTTATTTATACTTCAACTGCCAAAAATTACCTGACCAGCCTCTTAAAATTTAAAAGACGCGCAAGTTATCAAATTTCCAGTTTTTACTAAACACTTTTGAAACATCTCAAAATTGGCCATATAAGAGAAGGCCAGATTGCCGGGTTTTAGTTCCTTGGCTATGAGTTGACAATCAGCACAATAGCTGTCGATGTAATTAATGGGGGATGAATGCACAAAAAATACCGGACAGGCACTTTATCTTTGCATCGGATCAGTTTAGATAAAGTGTAGAAGAATATGAAAGAGATCTTGAACAATGAATTTGCCCAGGTGTGTTATGACAGCAACAGCAATGCCGTAATCACGGTCTGGAAGAAGCCTGCTACCTCAGAGGCTTATCGTTTGATTTTTTCAGAGATACTCAACGGTATCAAAGATTTCAAAGCCGAAGCGTTAATCAGCGATATATTTCAGCAAGGCATCGTAGGGACAGAAAACAGAGTCTGGATGCAAAATGACATATTGCCCAAAGCGCATACAGCCGGATTGCAAAAAATCGCCATTGTGGCTCCCAACGATGTTTTTTCCAAGTTTTATATTGAAAGTGTAAAAAATGGCGTGAGCGAAAAATGCCCGGCGCTGGAATTTCAATATTTTCAGGAATTGATTTCTGCCCAAGCCTGGGTATTGGGTCAGACGATGGAAGTAGCCTAAAAAAAGCGGGCTGGAAATCCAGCCCACTTTAAATCAGATATTAATTACAAGGTATAATCATTTTTATCGAGCAGGTAGTCTGCCACCCTGCGGCGGGCTTCCTTTAAGTTGAAGGGCTCTAATTTGGTGAAGCGTTTCAGGCCGATGAGCATCATACGGAGTTCATCGCCTTCGGCAAAAGCGTAAATGGCCTGCTTGCCGGCCCACTCCGACCGGGCCATGGCATTGTACAGGTAAATCCGCGCCAAATCCATATAGATCGCCGATTGTTCTTTGCCTCGCATCGAAATAATTTTCTCTGCCCTCAACAAGGCCGATTCGGCGGCATAGCCTTCAATGAGCATATCTGCCAACCCCATCAATACTTCTTGTTCATCTTTCAGGTTGGTCATCAACTTTTGCACTGCTGCGCCAGCTATCATCAAACCAGCTTTTTTTAGGTTCTTAATGGCTTTTTTCTCCAAAGAAAATATTTCATCGCTTCCTCCCTGTCCAAATTCCGGGATCGAGGTCAGTTCTTTGGCCACTGCCATGGCCGGACCCATCAGGTCGAGCTCTCCTTTCATGGCCCGTTTCAAAATCATATCGATGGTGAGCATTCGATTGATCTCGTTGGTGCCTTCGAATATACGGTTGATCCTCGCATCGCGGTAGGCACGATCCATGGGTCCTTCGGCTGAGTAGCCCATTCCTCCATATATTTGCACTCCTTCGTCCACTGCAAAATCCAGCGTTTCCGAACCATGCACTTTGAGAATGGCACATTCTATGGCAAATTGTTCGGTTGACTTCAGCTTGGCTTCTGCCTCGCCCATGCCATTAGCGACCATAGCGCTGAAGGCATCGTCTATATTTTGACCTGCGCGGTAATGTGCCGACTCTGATGCAAATATTTGGGCAGCTACATCGCCGATCTTATGTTTGATGGCACCAAATGATCCGATTGTTTTACCAAATTGTTTTCTTTCATTGGCATATTTGATGGCATGAGCCATCGATCCTTTTGCACCACCTACAGCCCCAATGCCCAGTTTTATCCGGCCAATGTTCAAAATATTCAATGCGATTTTGAATCCGTTTTCCCTTTCAGAAAGCATATTTTCTACCGGTACTTTACAATCGTTGAAGAATATTTGCCTGGTAGAAGAGCCCTTAATGCCCATTTTTTTCTCTTCGGCATTCATGGTAATACCACCGAAGGCTTTTTCCACGATAAATGCCGTGAGGTCTTTATCCTGATCGATCTTGGCGAATACAATGAAAATGTCTGCAAAGCCACCATTGGTAATCCACATTTTCTGCCCATTGATCACATAGTGTTTGCCATCGGCAGTAAGCACCGCCTTGGTCTTGGCTGCATTGGCATCAGATCCGGAGTCTGGTTCTGTGAGGGCGTAGGATGCTTTGTATGCTCCACTTGCCAGCTTGGGCAGGTATTTTGCCTTTTGTGCTTCATTGCCATAGTATAAGATGGGCAGTGTGCCAATGCCCGTATGGGCGGTAATGGCCACGGCAAAGGAATATCCTTTACCCACTTCTTCGGCAATAAGCATGGAGGTGTTGAAGTCCATGCCAAATCCACCGTATTGCTCGGGCACAGAGGTGCCCAAAAGTCCCAACTCGCCGGCTTTGTCCAACAGACCAGGCATTAGTTCAGGGTTTTTCATTGAGTCGATTTCATCGAGCTTCGGATATACCTCTGTGGCCAGAAAGTCACGGCAGGTCTGAGCGATCATAAGTTGCTCATCGGTCCATTCTTCCGGAATGAAAATTTCATGAGCCTCTGTTTCGCGGATTAGAAATTCACCCCCCTTGATTGCGGTTTTCTGATCTATTTTTTCCATAATATTATTTTTTTGGTAAAGTTTTAGTTAACATTTTCCACCCGGCAATTTTTAACTCGTCAGTTCTAAATTCCCGGTTTGCAACTGGCGACGAGCGGACATTCGGCAACACACACAAATCAACTGTTCTTAGCCAAAAGTACTTAGCTCAGGTTGCTACCTGAGTCTTTCGAAAACCCCGGCTACGCCTTGGCCTCCTCCCACACAGGCAGTTACCACGCCGTATTTTTGATTTCTACGCTTCATTTCGCTGAGCAACTGTACAGTCAGTTTTGATCCGGTGCATCCTAAGGGGTGTCCGAGTGCAATGGCTCCGCCGTTTACGTTTACAATTTCCGGATTCAAGTCTAACTGACCGATTACGCCAAGTGCCTGTGCAGCAAAGGCTTCATTGAGCTCTACCTGCTCAATGTCAGCCTGACTGATCCCTGCCAGCTTGAGTGCTTTTGGCAAAGCAGCCACCGGGCCAATCCCCATGATGCGTGGCTCTACCCCGGCCACGGCATAGCTCATCATGCGTGCTATAGGTTGCAGATTTAGTTCCTTTACCATGCGTTCCGACATCACCATTACGAAAGAAGCGCCGTCGGATGTTTGCGAAGCATTGCCTGCGGTCACACTTCCCCCTTGGGCAAAAACAGGCTTCAATCTCGCCAGCGCCTCCATCGTGGTATCTGCACGTGGGCCTTCATCAGTATCGACGGTATATCGATTGGTTTTCCTTTTGCCTTTTTCGTCCAGCAATACTTCTTCCACTTCTATGGGTACTATTTCTTCTTTGAATAAGCCTTTCGAAATGGCCTTGAGTGCTTTTTGATGCGATTGAAATGCGAACTGGTCTTGCTGCTCTCTGGATATTTTGTACTTTTTGGCCAATTCCTCGGCGGTGAGGCCCATGCTGGTGTAGTAATCGGGATGCTGTGTGGTAATATTGTAATTGAGGGCGGTTTTCCAACCCATCATCGGTACCATCGACATCGATTCGGTGCCTCCTGCTATGATGCAATCGGCCATACCTGCATGTATCCGTGCAGAGGCGATATTGATGGCTTCGATGCCCGAGCCACAATACCGATTCACGATCATACCGGGCACTTCCATGGGCAATGACAGCAAAGATATCATTCTGCCCATTTGCATGCCCTGTTCTGCCTCGGGTACGGCATTGCCTACTATAAGGTCATCCACCCTTTTGGCATCGAGTCCATTGATTGATTTTACCAGATGTTTGATCACCTTGGCGGCCAGGTCATCGGGTCTGGTAAAACGAAACCCACCTTTTTTGGCTTTTCCTACTGCCGATCTATATCCTGCTACTATAAATGCATCCATGTTTTTTTCTTTTTAGTTTCTTAATGGTTTACCGCCATTGAGTATGGCCTGGATTCTTTCCAGTGTTTTCCTTTCTCCGCAAAGTGAAAGAAAAGCTTCTCGTTCGAGATCGAGCAGGTACTGCTCCGATACTTCTGTGGGCGAGGTTAAATCTCCTCCGCACATTACATTGGCGATCTTTTTGGCAATGAGTTCATCATGTTCGCTGATGTAGTTCCCCATCTTCATGCCTTGTATCCCGGCGTAGAAGAGCGCCAAGCCACTGCGTCCTTGAACTTTTATATTTTTCTTTTGCACCGGCTGGCTATATCCCGCTTCGGCCAATTGCAAGGCAGCAAGTTTGGCATCGGCAATTTGTCGATTGGGATTGATGCTGATGCGGTCTTGTGGCCTTAGTATATGCATATCTCGTGCTTCATGCGCCGATGTGGCCACCTTGGCGGTAGCAATATTCATAAAGGCATTTTGCAGGGCATTGAGTTCCACATCTCCGGATTCTGATCTTTCCGAAACGCGCAGGGTCATTTCTTTGGTTCCTCCTCCACCCGGCAAGAGACCCACTCCTACTTCTACCAGGCCGATATACGTTTCGGCAGCAGCCTGTACCTGGTCAGCGTGCAGCGTGAGCTCACATCCCCCGCCCAGTGACATGGCATGTGGAGCTACCACTACCGGTACCGCGCTGTACCTTGCGCGCATCAGGGTGTTTTGAAAAGTGGCGATCATGATGTTGAGCTCTTCGTATTCCTGCTCTATGGCGTACATGAACACCATGCCCAGGTTGGCGCCGACCGAAAAATTGGTGCCCTGGTTGGCAATGACCACCCCACGGTATTCCTTTTCGCCCAACTCAATCACTTTGTTGATACCCTCTATCACCTCGCCGCCCATGGTATTCATTTTGGTGCGGAACTCGAGGTTGATGATGCCGTCACCCAGGTCGAATATGCTGGCACCGGAATTTTTCCATACTTCCTTGTTTGCCCGCAGGTTATCTAAAATGATAAAATCGCCCTTTCCAGGAATATTTTTGTACGCCCCAGACGGGATATCATAGTATTTTTTAACTCCATTTTCTACTTGATAAAAGGAATTGAAGCCGGCCGCTACCATGTCGTACACCCATTGGTTTGGCTTGTAGCCGGCAGCTTCCATTTTTTCCAACGACCTGTCCACTCCCACCTGATCCCAGGTATCGAATGGCCCTGCTTCCCAGCCAAAACCGGCGCAGAGTGCATCATCTATTTTATACAGCTCATCGGCCACTTCCGGGATTCGATTGGAGACATATTGGAATAATCCGTAGAATGAATCTCGATAAAATTCGCCTGCTTTGTCCTTGCCTCCGAGCAATATTTTGAAACGATCGCGGATGATATCGATGGCTTTGGTGAGCTCCAGGGTCGCAAATTTTACCTTTTGCTTGGGTTTGTACTCCCTGGTTTTGAGGTCAAGCGTAAGAATTTGAGTTTCTCCACTGGTGTCTTTTGTTTTTTTATAAAAGCCCTGGCCGGTCTTATCGCCCAACCATTTGTTTTTTCCATTTCGCCGATTACATCTGGCAATTTGAATATGTCACGCTGCTCATCATTGGGCAGACCCGAATATAAATTATTGGCCACCTTCACCAGCGTATCCAGGCCGACCACATCGCTGGTACGAAAAGTGGCAGACTTGGGCCGGCCTATCACCGGTCCGGTAAGTTTGTCGATCTCATCTATGTTGAGCTCTAGTTTTAGCATGGTTTCCACCACTTTTAAGATGGAATATATGCCTATTCTATTGGCAATAAAAGCCGGAGTATCTTTGCACAATACGGTTGTTTTGCCCAGATACAGATCTCCGTAGTTCATGAGAAAATCAATCACTTCGGGTTTTGTCTTTGGCCCGGGAATAATTTCCAGCAGCTTGAGGTAGCGTGGTGGATTGAAAAAGTGGGTGCCGCAAAAATGCTCCTGAAATTCTTCTGACCTTCCATCACTCATCAAGTGAATAGGAATGCCAGAAGTATTGGAGGTTACCAGAGTGCCCGGTTGGCGATACTTTTCCACCTGTTCGAAAAGCTGCTTTTTGATGTCAAGGTTTTCGACAACCACTTCAATTACCCAATCGCAACTGGCAATGTGGGGCATGTTGTCATTGAAATTGCCAGTCTGGATACGTGAGGCAAAATCCGGATGGTAAAGAGGTGCGGGTTTGGATTTGATGGCACTGAGCAGTGACGCATCCACAATACGGTTTTTTACTTCCTTGTCATTGATTTTCAGACCCTTTTTTTCTTCCGCTTCTGTAAGTTCCTTGGGGGCAATGTCTAGCAGGAGCACATCAAGCCCAATATTGGCAAAGTGGCAGGCAATACGTGAGCCCATGATTCCCGATCCCAGTATGGCCACGCTATTTATGTTTCTCTTCATTTCACTTGTGGTTTGGCGGTTTTAATCTTTGTTGATCAATTGTTTCAATTCTTCATTGTTTTCGGTCCAATCCATGATCAGGCGTGAGACTTGTATAAAGGTGTTGAGTTTGTCCTCAGGCACCCGGTCTCTTACAAATTGGTTGAATGCCTTCACCGTTTCTATGGCTTTGCCTTTCTTTTCCTTTCCTTTTTCTGTAAGGAATATACGAACGGATCTTTTGTCATAATTGTCCTTTTCCCGGTAGATATATCCCTTTTCTTCCAGGCTTTTAAGCGAACGGGTCAGGCTTCTGGATTCAAGGCCCATGAGTGGGGCTATTTTTGTAGCTGCTATACCCTCTGAACTACTGATATTCAATAAAATAAATGCTGTGGTTGTAGATATTCCATGGGTTTGTGCTTTTTGATTATAGAGCCTCGAAAGGCTATGCCAACTAGATTTGATTATATAATCAATAGACTCCTCTTTCTTCATATCCTGATATTAAACAAATTCAAATATAAAGAAAATATGTTATGCATGCATACTATTTATATAGAAAAAAATTTACCATGATGCGAGATATTTTGGAGATATGATATTTGAAAGGGGAATATTTTGGCCAATAGATGGAAATGACTATTTATTTGATATGATATTGTGGCAATATGGCAATTGGTATGCATACAGCGTAAACGGAGGAAATAATGAAGCCCTCCAGGTTTTAAGACTTTTGGTAAGAAAAATTGATACGCTTAAATAATGGCAAATAGTTGCTCAGTAAAAAATGATGCATGAAGCACACATGAACATAGTCTAAGTTGTATGACGGATAACTATTAAAAATATAGCTCAAAGGAGTGTGCATCAAAACTTGGATAAAATAATTACATATTTCATCAGATTAACTATTTTTATTCTGTTATTTATAAACCTCTAATAAGATGCAATATGAAAACCTACCTACCTAAGATCCTGCCAATTCTTTATACTCCCTTATGACAACGTACGGAATCAATACTACTGCCTATGTTTTAGAGAATAGGATTCTTGCCTATCAAAACCCTCAAAATATTGGTATAGGACATAGTTTAGGAGGATTACTGATGCGGGAAATTGCCAATGATGATAAAAACAAAAATACCCCAAATCGTAACTTTGGAGGGATAATCACAGTTGGGTCTCCAATGAATGGGGCGATGATTGTAAACAAATTGAAAAATGGGGAATTTGACAGTTACATGAACCATGGTGCTGGTGAGTTGGCCAAAGGGCCATTGAGACAATTGATGGGGATCAGCTATATTATTGTACAATCGTTTCCAGCCAAAAAATTACAAGATATTTTAAAATCAGCTTATGGAAATTTAGTTCCCCAAGATCAAACAGCCACAGACTTACAAGAAAAAAGTGATTATTTAGAACTGGCCCGCAACTACTATATCAACTTGCCAAAAGTAAGTATCTATGGGAATGAGAATAGGCCGGTCCATTATCGGCTTGCATCTACTAGTGAAGGCAAGCCTGATAGTTATTACCCCAATATTATCAATATGGCTAGGGGCGTATATAATTCCAATTATATCTCCAATATTGGTTTGGCTTTTTTGAATCCATTAAACGCATATAGGGCTGCAGGTTGGAAGGCTGGGCGCGATTATCTTGACAATAGTTCCGAAACAGGTTGGAACAACTTGATTGGAGCTGTGAGGACAGAAAAGCGGCAAAGTTGCTATCAGGAATTTATATGTGGCAATGACTATTCTTGTTATCAGGCTATTGAGACCTATGAAGATTATTTGGCCTGCGAAGCACAGTGCCACAGGCAAGTATGCACCACGATCACCGTGCATTACAACCAACCAAGTGATGGCCTGCTGCACAAGAGCACGCAGATAGGCGAGCGCACCAATGCCACCACAAGCAGTTGGAGCCCTAATGCCACCTTCGAATCCCTCGGCGCCAACCACAATGAATATGGGCAGCATCCGGGAACAAGGCAAAATTTAATCTTGATTTTGAACGGTGAAAATGTGCCGCCTTTTTTTGAAACACCTTAGTATGAAGAGTATACGACTAATTTTTCTTGCTAGTTTGGTGCTATGTTTAACTTTGATTTCATCTTGCCTCGAGGATGAAATTAGGGTTTCAAAAGACGAATCTGGAGTAGTGACAAATATGCCATACCAATGGAAAACCTCATTGAGTACTGATGGCAGATTAATAGAGAGCTTCATTCGTAGTGATATTTCTTATAAGGGGAATGTATTGTTAGCGAGTCAAGATGGGGAACTTAGCAAAATGGCCATGATAGACACAAGAACAGGGGAAATAATCTGGCAATGGAATGATTTACATTTTGCTGATCAGGGATTTGAAATCGGTAAGCATTATTTGATTAATAAAAACCTTGTTTTTCAAGAACGTAATCAATTTTATAAGATTGATTTATCCAGTGGGGGAACACTTTTAAAGGAAATCAAAGAGTATTATTCAGAGGGAATTCATGGAATTGGCGAGAAATACTTCAATTCCGGAGAATACATTTTAAATGACCAAGGCCATAATGTGGGTTATGTTTTCGAGGGCTCAGTAAATGTGAATGTTGAAAAGAGGCTTATAGGACCGGCGTATAGTCTCGAATATGTAGATGGGAATAATACAACGGGTGCGCTTGGAGCATCAATTCCTTTTATTGACCAGGTCAGTGGCGACACCTTGCTTATCTATGACTTTGCAGATGCACTACCTGATTGGCACAGTAATGTGTTTGTAGGTCTGTATAATTACACAAAAAAAACCCACGTCTATGACAAAATGCCACTTAGATTGAATACAGATGCGTATAGCAGTGGGCCGGCTGTTGTCTATAACAATAAAGCTTATTTTTCGCCTTCCAAAAGTATAGTTTGTGTGGATGTTTTTACAGGTGAAAAGTTGTGGATAAAGTCTTTTTCAGAAGGGTTTGTTTTTTCGCGATACATCATTGCAGATAATATGCTCATAGCGAATTGCGAGGACACCTACCTATATGCCCTTGATCCCGATACCGGCAAGGAACTTTGGAAGGAAAAATCATCTGGCACCAGCAGCAGAATGTCCTATCTGAATGGCGTGGTTTACTTTACCGGTGGTGGCGATGGCCTGCTCCATGCCGTGGATGTGGCCACGGGCAAACACCTTTGGAAATTGCGTTCACCCGATTTGGACCAGAACTCCGGGGCATGGTTTAAAAGGAGGGTGAGCGTGATCCCCGGCGAAAACGGCAAAAGAGGGAAGGTAATCACCAGTAGTTATTTGAGCGCATTTTGCTATGAGGCTGCGAGGTAGAGATGGTTGGACTTAAACAATCTGAGTAAAGGCAGATGAAATATTTCTTGGATATCGTTTATATATTATTTCTTGCTCTACTATTTAGCATATCTTCCTGTGTCAAGGAAGACATTGAAAAAGATGGAGATGGGTTTGTAGTTGGTTTGCCATACCAATGGAAATCTTCGTTGAGTACTGATGGCAGTTTAATTGGATGTTTTATAAGAAATGATATATCTTTTGATGGCGGAGTACTTTTGGCTAGTCAATTTGACAACGCATATAACATGGTTTTTCTCAATCAAACCTCAGGTGAAATAATATGGAAATGGAATGATTTAATTGACCCTGATATCTGGTTTGACATATCGAGTGATTACAGGCAAAATCAATGGTATGTTTTTCAAAGTGGCTATCGTTTTGGCATCATTAACTTAAATGATGGAACTACATTTCGAAAAACCCGACATGAATATCGAGCTCGTACAATAACCGGTATAGGCGATACATATTTTACTGCTGGTAATTTTCATGTCAATTTAAATAGTAACTATGTCGGAAATGTATATATCGGGAAAGTCAGCAATGAAGAAGAAGAAATTCTCTTAACTCCTAAGTATAGTCTCGAATATGTTCATGGAAACAATATTTCAGGTTTCATTGGATCTGCGACACCTTTCATAGATGAAGGTAGTAAAGATACATTATTGATTTATGACTTTGCAGATGCACTCCCAGACTGGAAGGCGAATTTATATGTGGCATTGTATAATTATACCAAAAAAGAGCATATCAATGAAAAGGTTCTATTGCTATCAAATACAGACCAGTTCACCAGCGGTGGATCTTTGATATATGAAGGGAAAGCTTATTTTTTCCAGCCAAAAGCATTATTTGCATCAACCTAACTACGGGAGAAAGAATTTGGTCTAGAAGCTTTAAAGAGGGGGCCCCTAATTCTATAATAGCTGACGGTATCTTACTTTCTAATAATGAAGACACCTACCTGTATGCCCTTGATCCCGATACCGGCAAGGAACTTTGGAAGGAAAAATCGTCAGGCACGAGCAGCCGGATGTCCTATCTGAATGGCGTGGTTTACTTTACCGGCGGTGGCGATGGCCTGCTGCATGCCGTGGATGTGGCCACGGGCAAACACCTTTGGAAATTGAGGTCACCGGATTTGGACAGGAACTCCGGGGCATGGTTTAAACGGAGGGTGAGCGTGATCCCTGGCGAAAACGGCAAAAGAGGTAAGGTAATCACCAGCAGTTATTTGAGCGCATTTTGCTATGAGGCTGCGAGGTGATTTTTACAAGATGCTTTGGCTATCAAGTATTTTTGTACTTAGGGCCTGCTGATCCTTAATAAATATATGAAACACTTAATATTTACTATTTTCCTTTCATTTGTTACACTAATATTAGGCATATCATCCTGTGTCAAGGAAGATATCGAAAAGGATGGAGATGGGGTTGTAGTCAGTTTGCCATATCAATGGACAACTTCCCTAAGCACTGATGATCAACTGATCGACGGGTCTGTAAGAAATGATATTACTTACAATGGAAATGTGCTTTTAGGCAGCCAGCATGGAGAGGAAATTAAAATGTCAATGGTATCATCTATTGATGGCGAAGTACTTTGGACCTGGGATGACTTATTTGCCCAAGATAAAGATTTTGATTTTGCCCTTAGTTGGCAGTATGGAAATCTATTAGCTTTACATAGTGGCAACAGGTTCTATACTATTGATTTGGAAAATGGCAATACCATCATAAAAGGGTTTCGTATATATTATTCACTTAATACAATGGCCGGAATCGGCAATAGATATTTCATCGCGGGCAATTTTATACTTAATTCCAATGGCAACTATATCGGAAATGTATATACAGGGAAGTTCACGGAGGAAGAAGATGAAATCCTCTTAAACCCTAAGTATAGCCTCGAATATGTAGATGGCAACAATATTACAGGATACACTGGTTCTGCCACACCATTTATTGATGAAGGCAGTGGCGACACATTATTGATCTATGATTATGTAGATGCATTGCCCGATTGGTATGGAAATATATTCGTGGGATTGTATAATTGCACCAAGAGCATGCACGTCTATGAGAAGGTCTCCCTGATGCCAAAAGCATACTCGTACAGTAGTGGGTCTCCTTTGATATATGAAGGTAGGGGCTATTTTTTTCCGGCCAAGAGCATTACTTGCATCAACTTGATTACAGGAGAAAGGATTTGGTCTAAAAGCTTCAAAGAGGGTGCATCAAACTCCATCATCGTTGAAAATGTTTTGCTGTCCAACAACGAAGACACCTACTTGTATGGCATTGACCCTGCAACCGGCAGGGAACTTTGGAAGGAGAAGTCCTCGGGTACCAGCAGCAGAATGTCCTATCTGAATGGCGTGGTTTACTTTACCGGTGGTGGCGATGGCTTGCTACATGCGGTGGATGTGGCCACGGGAAAACACATTTGGAAATTGCGCTCTCCCGATTTGGACAAGAACTCCGGGGCATGGTTTGCGCGGCGTGTAAGCGTGATCCCCGGCGAAAACGGCAAAAGAGGTAAGGTAATCACCAGTAGTTACTTAAGCGCATTTTGCTATGAGGCTGCGAGGTAGATCCGGCAGTTGGCTTCTTTTACCTTCTGTCAGAAAGTCCACTGGCCGGTTTACAAAGGCGGCTATTCACTTTCCTCGAGGTATTCTTTGGCTCTTTCTATTTTCCCAAAGCCGGTAATTTGCTTTTCGATCATTTTGGGGTTTCCTCCATATTCAATCCCTCCAACACCGGTGATGGAGGCAATGAGTTTTTCGGTAACAAAGATTTCTGCGCCTCCCAGACCACTCAGTCGTATGTTACACTCCACACTTTGTAGGTCTGCCGCCATCAGTCCGCCAGCACCGCTGATGCGCACTTCCAGCACATCTGTTTCTCCTGACAAATCGATGACGCCGGCACCACTCAGGTTCACCTCCACCCTCGATGTCTCAATATCCAAATCGATAGCTCCGGCTCCGGACAAGTCGACCAGAAGTTCGGCAGATTGCATTGGTCCTTCGTGTTGTATGCGAGAGGTGCCGGAAGAATAGATGCTGTTGAGTTCATTATAAAACACCTCTACCGATATGCCATCTGTGCCATTGAGGTTGTGCACATTGTTGATGCTGAGTTTTCCATCACGGGCTTCCACATTGATATAACGCAACAGGTTTTCATCGGTAGAGAGCACTACCTTCGATTCGTCGCTTCTGATAAGGACTACATTATAATTGCCCCCAATACTCATGTGCTCAAATGCCTCTACCTCCACCTCTCTGCTAGTGATATTACCATTACCACGTTTCAGGTTGATATCGCAGGAGGTATAAAAAAACACCAGTTGCACCAAAAAGAATATACTGTATCCGGGCTTTATCATAGCACTTTTAAAGGGTTGATAATATCCAAAGATAAATATTGTTTGCCAAAGAAGATTAATGGCGACACATTATTGAATTTAATTGTGAAATTATGATGCTTAGGTTATTTTTGCGCTTCATTTTCAACACGTAATCATGCTTAGAGATCAAACTGTATTCGATTTAATTCAAAAAGAGCAAGATCGCCAGGAAGACGGCATTGAGCTTATTGCTTCCGAAAACTTTGCTTCAAAGCAAGTAATAGAAGCGATGGGAACTGTTTTGACCAATAAATATGCAGAAGGATTGCCGGGAAAGCGCTACTACGGTGGCTGTGAGGTAGTGGACGAGATCGAAAACATAGCGCGAGACAGGGCCAAGGAATTGTTTGGTGCCGAATGGGTAAATGTGCAACCCCACTCCGGTGCCCAGGCCAACGCAGCCGTAATGCTGGCCGTGTTGAATGCAGGTGATAAAATCCTCGGGTTTGACCTGTCGCATGGCGGACACCTTACTCATGGCTCATCAGTCAATTTTTCAGGCAAACTTTATCAACCATCCTTTTACGGGGTGAGCAAAGAAACAGGCATGATTGACTATGACAACGTGGAAGAAATCGCCATGAAAGAAAAACCAAAATTGCTGATCTGCGGTGCCTCGGCTTACAGCCGGGAGTGGGATTATGAGCGATTAAGAGACATTGCCGACGAAGTAGGAGCAATGCTGATGGCAGACATTGCACATCCTGCAGGCCTCATTGCCCGCGGCTTGCTCAATGACCCGCTCGATCACTGCCATATCGTAACCACCACTACGCACAAAACCCTTAGAGGCCCCAGAGGTGGAATGATAATGCTTGGTGAGGATTTTGAAAATCCCCTTGGACTAAAAACCCCTAAGGGTGAGTTGCGCATGATGTCCTCATTGCTCGATTCCGGCGTTTTTCCAGGTACCCAGGGAGGACCATTGGAGCATGTCATCGCAGCCAAAGCTGTTGCTTTTGGCGAAGCCCTGTCTGATGAGTATCTCGATTACGTGGTGCAGGTGAAGAAAAATGCATCGGTTATGAGCCAGGCCTTTATTCAAAAAGGCTATCAGGTGATCTCGGGAGGCACAGACAATCACCTGATGCTGATCGACCTGAGATCGAAGGGTGAAATCACCGGACGAGATGCCGAGGATGCATTGATCAAAGCCGACATCACGATAAACAAAAACATGGTACCATTCGACACTCGTTCGCCGTTTGTCACTTCTGGCATAAGGGTGGGCACTGCTGCCGTTACCACCAGAGGCATGAAAGAAGCAGAAATGGAAAAAATCGTTGAATTAATCGATACAGTATTGATGAACAAAGACAACGATAGCGAAATAAAAGGAATCAAAGAGGAAGTAAATACATTGATGAAAAAATTCCCTCTTTATAAATAATACACACCGTGGAGGAATTCGAAGAGGAACTACCAAAAGGCGAGCGGGAGATGTCATTCCTGGAGCACCTGGAGGAATTGAGGTGGCACATTATACGATCGCTCTTATCGATCTTAGTCTTCGCTGTTGCCGCATTTTTCTTTAGGGAGTTTATTTGGCACCATATTATTCTGGCTCCTTCCAGAGCCGATTTTTGGACTTATAAGTTCTTCTGCCGACTGGGCACCTTCACCGGCGCCATGGTTTTTGTATAGAAGAATTGCCCTTTATTATCCAAAACCGCCGGATGACCGACCAGTTTACCATGGCCCTTACGTCCAGCTTTGTCATTGGCCTTATAGTGGCTTTTCCTTATGCTTTTTGGGAGATATGGCGATTTGTGAAGCCGGGTCTATATAACAATGAAAAGCAAATGAGCCGTGGTGCGGTATTTTTTGTCACCTTATTGTTCCTTAGCGGAATAGCCTTTGGTTATTTTATGGTTGCCCCGATCTCTATTAATTTCTTGTCGAACTTTTCTCTTGACCCAAGTATCATGAATGAGATCGACCTGACAAGCTACGTATCTACCGTACTCATGATGGTACTGGCATGCGGAGTTATGTTCCAATTGCCGGTAGTAGTTTTTTTTCTAACCAAAGCCGGCATCATTACACCCGAATTCCTAAAGACATACCGGAAACACTCCATACTTATCATATTGGCACTTTCGGCCATGCTTACGCCTCCCGACGTGATGAGCCAATTGCTTTTGAGCTTTCCCATGTTTTTTCTCTATGAAATCAGCATTGTAGTATCGCGCATGATCAGGAGGAAAGAAGACAAATTATTATTGGAAGAAGAAAACTAGAACAGACGAAATGAAGATTGCCATAGGAGCCGACCACGCAGGCTATGAGCTAAAAACCCAGCTTAAAAGTTGGTTGGAGGCCCAGGTGGATAGTTTAAAAGATTTGGGTACAGATTCTGAAGAAAGTGTCGACTATCCGGATTTTGCCCATGCGGTAGCCGGTGAGGTGGAAAAAGGTAATTTTGACCTGGGCATTTTGATCTGCGGTTCAGGGCTTGGCGTCGATATGACGGCCAACAAACATGCCGGCATCAGGTCGGCACTGTGTTGGAACAAAGAAATCGGTAAGCTGGCCAAAAGCCACAACAATGCCAATGTTGTCTGTCTTCCGGGAAGGTTTATCTCCGTGGAAACAGCCAAAGAAATACTTGATACTTTTTTTAAAACCACCTTTGAAGGCGGTCGCCACAATAGAAGGATAGACAAAATCAGTTGCTAGCTGATTCTTTGCGTTTATAAACTCCCTGGCCAGTATCGACATATTCAGCCCCAAACAGTGGAACTGCTTCGAATAGTTTGGGTGCCATACCCACCTGATCAATGATCACATCAGGGGTGTCACTTCTCAGGTTTTTGTCTATTTGCTGCAGGTTGTCGTAATACTCCAGTTTGTTGAGTTGCATTTTAGACAATTCCCAATCGAAATAAGGCGTAGCCTGCATGCCGGCAGCATAAGGCCTGATATTTGGCCCCAGCACCAGTATTTTACGGTCTGTATAGTCTGCTGCAGTGACCTGGCCATTGAGCAGCAGCGATTCGAGACCCATTATCTTTTCGAGGTTGAATGCTTGAAAAGCAGTGCCAAAAAACAACCCCAACACTGTGACAAAATAGATCATAAAGCTCAATTCCCTTTTTACACGATGCCGAATAGAAAGGAAAAAATGACTCAGGAAAAAAGCAACCCATGGAAAAAACATTACTATGCTGTAGCCATCTTTGGACGAATAGAGCATAAAAATGAGCAAGGCAACGAATGCCGCGAAAAACATGGTTTTCTGAATCCTTACCTGGAAAATGGTGAAACCAAAACCTGAAAGGATCTTCAATGCCGAAATGGCAAAAAGCACCACTGTGGTACCCAGCGCTATAGCCAAAGCTTTGTAACTGAGAAATTGATAAGACTCCAAATTTAAAAGTGTATGGAAAAATTTACATACAATTCATGCGTATGCCCATGCCAT
>JAAUQL010000193.1 GCA_012033595.1 Cyclobacteriaceae bacterium
TAATTTGGTTTAAAATTCTTTTTTGCGAAGGAGTAGCTCACGCTTGTATACAGAAGCCTACCTGGCAAGTTGGGTATGTAAATGGGATCTGTATAATCAAACAAATTATCTATGCCTGCTTGTAAGCGGATGCCTTTGCGCCAAGTTCTGGCTACAGAAATGTTTATTTGTGAATAGCCACTTACAAAATTATCGTAAACATCCAATATAGAATTGCTATTAATATCAGATGGTGGAATGATCTCGCCTTGGATATTACCGCGGATATCACCAATTCCATACTTCGATCTATAGACTAAGCGAATGCTGGCATCCCAACCTTTTGCAGCGTTATTATAAAAAAGTTTTACGTTGCCCATATGGCGCGAGCGATTGTACAAGCCAAAATATTCGTTTGGCTTCAGGCGAGTGGTAACTAACGTATTTGGATCACGCGCGTACACATCACCTTCTTTAACAGCCTCCACCACATCTTTATCTTTCGCATACAATAGTTGGTACCCGACAGCGAGATTAAGATTCCTAACAATCGGATAATTTAGATTAGCCTCCAATCCTTTTGTAAACGCCCTTTGTACATTCCGGTAACTATAAATACTTTGGCCCGTGGTGGTGATAGCCACCGCTTGAGTTTCAATCAGGTTGTCGATGCTGTTATAAAAAAGATTAAAGTCTCCTTTAAGTTTTTCAAGTAGCTGAACTTGCGTACCCGCGTTGATTGAATAAGATCGCTCAGCTTTCAAATCACCTAACAATGCCGGATCGTATAGATAAGCTTCAATCTGGCCAGCGGCATCTAGCTCGGCCAGGCGGGGTGCAGCAACTTCAGTGCCCAACACACTATATCCTCCCGCTGCCGAGTTGTTGAAGTTAAAATAAAGCTGGCGAAAATCGGGCGCTTTAAAGCCAACACCGCCTGATATTTTGAAAGCAACTTTATCGTTTAGTTCATAGCGCGAAGAAAGTTTCGGACTAAACTGCGAGCCATAGATTGAATTATAATCATATCGACCGCCCAGGATAACCGACAATTTTTCGAAGGGCATCCACTCATCTTGAAAAATCCATAGAGCGTTTCCTGATCACGCTCTTCCAAATCGCCATAGCGGGAAGTCTGTACAGTTTCTTGTATGTACCCCGTACCCACCGTAAGAATATTTTTATCATTAAAATAATATTCGGCATTTAGTTCTGGTCGCGAGAACGATTGCTTAAAATCATCCTGGTAATATAAACTTCCATCGCTTTGCAGATTAAGATAGGTTTCCGTCTCGTACTTCGTTGAATAATATCGGGCTATCATCTTAAACCGATCAGAAATACGATGGGTTAATACCGGATTAATGTTCCAGTCTTTTGTGTTTCCCTTTCCGGAAGTCTGAACGTAATCGCCATTAGATTCAACCTCAAAACCAAATACCTGATCTTCGTTAAAGAACCTCATTCCCAAACTAAGATCTGTTTGAGGGCTAAACGTGTAGGTTAGCTTCGAGTTTAATGTGTAGTTCGTAAAGGGAGAAACAGTTTTTCCATAGTTATCCGGAGATAAGTCATAGCCATCCGTATGATATCGATCAGCAAACAAATACACACCCAGTTTCTTGAAGTTAAGACTGGCATCTGCGTTTACGTCTAACGTATTGTTAGTGCCGTACCGGATGCTTCCCCATACCGTGATTCTCAATCGATTTTTCGGTAATGATATTAATAACTCCGGCCAAAGCATCCGAACCGTATAAACTGGATGAGGGGCCCTTTACAATTTCTATTTGCTTAATATTTCCAACAGCAATCCTGCTCAATTCCAGTGATCCCGTATATCGGCCAATAATAGGTTCACCATCAATTAAGATTAGGGTATAGTCTGGATTGAAGCCTTGCAACTGAATGCCATTACCCTGTGCATTAATTTGTGGTACAACAAGCAATCCGGTTTGTTCACTCAAAACGTCATTTAACCGTAACGAGCCCATTGTTTTAATCTGGCTTTGAGGGATAAGTGAAACCGGCATAGGAAGTAAACCCATGGTTCGTTCATTCCTGGTAGCCGTAACAACCAACGCCTCTAACTCTTTGGTTCTTAAAGAATCGGACTCTACCTGACTAAACGCTCCGAAAAAAGAAAGCTCAAAGACAAGTATGAGAAGTGATTTAAACAGGGCTCTTTTATTCACGGTTGCAAAGATTGATTCAGCGTCAGATAAAAAATACCCAATTATGTATAATTAATGCCACAACAAAAATATTCTAATCAGATCGCAAATATTTGGTACTTTTGAATTTAAAACGTATGAATTTAGTTAAATAAAGGGGTTATTTTTGTCATTTTATATTGTGAAAAAAGTAGATTCAACCATCACTTCATCTAATAATACCTCTAAAAGTAAGTTCAAAACTCTTTTAGAAAAGGAAGACATTACCCTTCAAACGGCTGAAAACTCGGGTATAGATTGGGTTGGTATTGATACTAAAGTCAACAGAAATATCATCCACTTCTATTTCTGTCTGGAAGGCACCGCTGAATTTGCATTTGGTCCGCATTACAGTAGGCAGATCGAGCGCCAGCACAATTATTTTTTCTACAATCCAGAAAATGATCTTCCCTTTGAACTTAGACTTTCGCCAGGATCAAAACTTGTTGCCTTATCTATCTTGTTGGAAAGTCTGCATAAGCTATTCTCTAATGACGCACTTCCTTTCTTAAAACCTGAAAATGCGAAGACAAAATTTTATGATGAGCGTGAGATCCCCGCGCATTTGTATGTAGTACTAAACCAATTGTTTACAGTTAATCTAAGCGAAAACGCAGAAAAGCTATATTATCAGGGTAAAGTTTTTGAGTTGTTAGGTCTTTATTTCTCTGAGCGAAAGGCAGATACCGAAAGTTGTCCCTTCTTGAATGATCAGGAGACGGTGCGAAAAATTAAGCATGCAAAAGAATATCTTCTCAAGCACATGGAGACTCCGCCCGGGTTAAAAGACCTTGCAAAAATATCCGGACTAAATGAATATCAATTGAAAGTAGGCTTTAAAGAGATTTATGGAAATACGGTTTTTGGATACCTCCTCGATCATAAATTAGATCATGCACGGGTACTGCTAGATTCGGCCCAGTATCAGGTAAGTGAAGTAGCATACCAAATAGGGTATACAAACCCGAGTCACTTCATTGCTGCCTTTAAGAAGAAGTTTGGTATAACTCCCAAGAAGTATTTAATGAATAAGCACTAACCAATTAACAATGGTTAATTGACAGTTGACAATGATAAGTTACTTAACCTGTTTTGACTTAAGTATCTTCTTTCGGGTGGTCGATTCGGAGAAGTTTTTCCAAATAGCATTCCAAATACACCTCGCACCAATTCTCTTCCAATTTGCTTTGAGAGCGGTGAAGACAGTACTTCATCAAAAGTGCTTTTCTCTTTACGAGGAGTACTCGTTGTTTTAGATTCCGCTTCACGCTGTTCAACGTCTTCCTGCTGTTTTCTGGCAACATTCATTTTTCCTCCAATATTTCAATTATTTTGGTGAAGTCATATTATCTCCTCTCATATATTTTAATATGAAATATTTTCAAGAACTTAAATACACCGAAATGTCGGAGATTTTAGAAACAAGTGAAGGGGCATTAAAAGCCTCTTACCATATAGCAGTAAAAAAAATTGAAGCGTTTTTATCTGAATATTAAACCTTTTTCAAGAAATTAAGTCTTATTAACAAATGATTACAAATAAATTACATAATATAAAAGAAACCGGATTTAAAGTTCCTGATAATTACTTTGAATCTCTAGAAGAAACTATTTTAAACGATGTGAAACTTAAAGAAAAAATAGCTCATTCAGGATTTAAAACACCAGACAATTATTTTGAATCTGTTGAAGAAACGATTGCCCAAGGTTTAAAACAAGAAAAAG
>JAAUQL010000194.1 GCA_012033595.1 Cyclobacteriaceae bacterium
TTCACAGGTACTGCTTCAAAAATTGGTGGCATTGGATTAGAAGAAATTGCTAAAGAGGTTTCGCTAAATACACAAGACCGCATTTGAAAGAAAACGATTTAAATGGCATGCTCGAGAGCACAGGTAATTATGCCTTTAGAAAACACGGCGAATTTCATAACTGGAATCCCGAAGCAATTGGTTTACTTCAATGGGCTACAAAAAACAACGATTATAAAAAATTCAAAGAGTTTACCTCACTGGTTGATAACCAAACCATGAGCCCTGTGTTTTTAAGAGGAATGCTCGATTACCGAAGAAAACCAATTGATATTAAGGATGTTGAGCCTGCCACCGCAATTATGAAACGCTTTGTAACCGGGGCAATGTCATTTGGTTCAATAAGTAAAGAAGCACACGAAGCACTTGCCATTGCCATGAATGAAATTGGTGGTAGAAGTAACACGGGCGAAGGCGGTGAAGACAAAAGAAGATTTAAACCCGATGAAAACGGAATTAGCCGGCGTAGTGCTATAAAACAGGTTGCATCAGGCCGTTTTGGAGTGGATGCCCATTACCTGGTAAATGCCGATGAAATACAAATAAAAGTGGCACAGGGAGCAAAGCCAGGCGAAGGAGGTCAGTTACCAGGGCACAAAGTGGATGGAATAGTTGCTTCAATAAGAAATTCACTACCGGGCATCACGTTGATTTCTCCTCCTCCACACCATGATATCTATTCTATCGAGGATTTGGCCCAATTGATATTCGATTTAAAATCAGTCAATCCAGAGGCAAAAATTAGTGTAAAACTGGTTTCCGAAACTGGTGTAGGCACCATTGCAGCTGGTGTTGCAAAAGCATATGCCGATCTGATTGTTATTAGTGGCTCTGAAGGAGGAACGGGTGCAAGCCCAGTAAGCTCCATAAAACATGCCGGAATCCCCATGGAAATGGGATTGGCCGAAGCCCATCAGACACTGGTAATGAATAACTTACGAGGAAGGGTGAAATTACAAACCGACGGACAAATAAAAACAGGCAGAGACATTGTTATTGCTGGTTTGTTGGGCGCTGAAGAGTTTGGTGTTTCTACAGCAGCATTGATTACTCTTGGTTGTATTATGATGCGCAAATGTCATTTGAATACTTGTCCGGCAGGAGTTGCTACACAGGATGAGAATTTACGAAAACGCTTTATTGGTCATGCTCAATATGCTATTAACTATTTTAAATTCCTAGCCGAAGAGGTAAGAACTTACATGGCCGAGATTGGTGTTCGCAAGTTTGAAGAGCTGGTTGGGCGCCGCGATTGGTTATCAGTAAGACAAAATATTGATCACTGGAAGGCTAAAAAATTAGATATTTCGCCTTTGATTGAATATCCGCGGGAATCCAACTTTAATGCACTCTACAATACTGAAAGTCAAAAACATAAGCTTGAAGATATTCTGGACAATGAACTGCTCACCTTGTCAAAAAAAGCATTGATGAACAAGGAAAAGGTCTGGGTTTCAAAGAAAATCGGAAATACCGATCGTTCTGTAGGAGCAATGCTTTCGGGTGCTATTGCAAAACAGTACGGAGCAAAAGGGCTTCCAAAACATACCATTAACGGAAGCTTTTATGGTTCTGCAGGTCAAAGTTTTGGGGCTTTTCTGGCGGCTGGTATTAATTTCAGGTTAGAAGGCGATTCGAACGATTACCTTGGCAAAGGACTTTCAGGCGGAAGAATCGTTGTTGTTCCACCATCAACAGCCACATTGAAAGCGGAAGAAAACATCATTGTAGGGAACACTGTTCTTTATGGCGCTACTTCCGGAAGCGTATTCATTAGTGGTATTGCCGGTGAGCGTTTCTGTGTAAGGAATTCAGGAGCTTATGCAGTAGTTGAAGGAGTTGGCGACCACGGATGCGAATACATGACCGGCGGACGGGTGGTTATTCTCGGATCAACCGGAAGGAACTTTGCTGCTGGGATGAGTGGTGGAATTGCCTATGTACTGGATATGAACGATGACTTTGAATTCCACTGTAATACAGATATGGTTGAATTATCAAGAGTATCTGAATATGATGATGTTATAGAACTTCAATGGTTGATAGAAAAGCACCTGCTACACACAAAAAGTAAAGTAGCAGAGCGTGTGCTTGTAGATTGGGAACAATACAAAAGCCGCTTTGTAAAAGTATTGCCACTCGAATACAAAAAAGCAATCAACGAACTGAAGCTAAAAGAAGCAACATCGAAAATTGAGGAGGCGGAGTACGATCCTTTCTAGTTGCTAGTTACTGGTTTCTAGAATCTAGTAACCAGAAACCAGTAACAAGAGACAAGAAACTAGTAACTGTTATTTAAATTATGTAAAGATCAAAAGAACCAATAGGTTAAAATAATAGAGTATACCATGGGAAACCCAAGAGGATTTATCGAAATAAAAAGAAAAGACGCAGGCAACCGGCCTATAAAAGAGCGAATTACCGATTTTGGTGAGGTTGAGCAAACGCTTAATACAGACGACAGAATTTTGCAGGCATCAAGGTGCATGGATTGCGGCGTTCCTTTTTGCCACTGGGCCTGTCCGGTAAACAGTAAAATACCAGAATGGCAGGATGCTGTTTATCAGAAAGACTGGGAAGAGGCAGCTAAAATACTACACAGCACTAATGATTTTCCTGAATTTACAGGGAGGGTCTGCCCTGCCCCATGCGAAAAATCATGTGTGTTAGCTATTCATGATGAAGCAGTTACTATTCGTGAAAACGAAGCAGCAACCATTGAACGTGCTTTTGAAAAGGGGTTTATCAAACCCATAATGCCTAAAATAAAAACAGGCAAAAAGGTTGCAGTTATCGGATCAGGGCCTGCCGGAATGAGCATTGCAGCAAGATTAAACAGGCTAGGGCATACTGTTACACTTTTTGAAAAGGATGAAGCAATAGGCGGCCTGCTTCGCTTTGGAATACCTGATTTTAAACTAAATAAGGGTATAATAGACCGCAGAGTTAAAGTTTTAGAAGAAGAAGGTTTGATTATAAAAACCAATACTTTTATTGGAAAAGACATTACTGCTGAAAAACTTCTGAAAGATTTTGATGCAGTATGCCTTGCAGTGGGTGCCATGAAACCCCTTGATTTAGAAGTTCCTGGACGTGAGCTAAAAGGTGTTCATTTTGCAATGGAATACCTGACACAACAAAACAGAAAAGTGGCCGGTGCTGAATTTTCTCCAGAAGAAAGAATTAATGCCGAAGGCAAAAACGTGATTGTTATTGGCGGTGGCGATACTGGCTCTGATTGCGTTGGTACGGCAATCAGGCAAAAAGCTAAAAGTGTAAGACAAATAGAAATTATGCCAAAACCACCGGTAAAAAGGAGCAATGGAAATCCATGGCCCTATTGGCCACAAACACTAAAAACTTCAAGCTCTCACGAAGAAGGCTGCGACCGGTTTTGGAGCCTTGAAACTAAAAAGCTTTCGGGGATTGATGGCGTAGTGAACTCGATTGAACTTCAGGAAGTTAAATGGGAAAGTGCAAATGGAAACGGGCAATTGAAAAAGTCGGTTACCTCAAAAAAAGGGGTCACCTTTGATGCAGATTTGGTTCTACTTGCAATGGGTTTTACCCAGCCTATTCATGAAGGATTGCTTAATGATCTAAAACTTGACTATGACAGCCGGGGAAATGTGGTCATCAACGATAAATTTCAAACCAGCAATTCAAAAGTTTTTGCTGTGGGTGATACCGTGCTGGGTGCCAGCCTTGTTGTTAAAGCGCTGGCTTCGGGAAGAGACGCTGCAGGTCATGTACATGAATTTTTATTAAATGATAAATGAAAATTAATATAATAAACGTCAAAGACTTTGCGCAATACCATGCCACGATAATCG
>JAAUQL010000097.1 GCA_012033595.1 Cyclobacteriaceae bacterium
CATGAAGACATGTACAGTAAAAAGGCCATACAAATAAAAGCTCTATACATTTTTTATTAATCTATGATCACACACTTATTGGCAAGCACATCGAGCTCAACCGTTTTAAATTTCACATCCTTTTTACACTGCCATCAACATACTGAACCGTGACGCGGTCGTTCCTGCCAGGCAAATCAATGGTTTTGCGTGGCAAGGGCTTTTCGACCGGAGGCCTGTTGCGTGCTTCGGGATTGCCCCCGCCTGACAACAGCGAACGTGACTCTTCTTTGGATTCACGGTAATTTTTACGCATCTCCCGGCGGTTTCGGGCCTCGTGTACTTCGCTTGGCTCGCGCACGGGCAAATCGGCCTTGGTGAGGAAAGAAATGGTGTCTTCATTGACCTTGGCAACAAATCGCTTGAACAACTCGAAGGCCTCAAATTTGTAAATCAAAAGCGGATCCTTTTGCTCATACACGGCATTTTGCACGGATTGCTTCAGGTCGTCCATTTCACGTAAGTGCTCTTTCCATAGTTGATCGATCAATGCCAGGGTAGCGATTTTTCCAGACTGAGAATCACTTCCCTACATGCGTTATCAATATTTTTTTGCAGGTTGGTAGATACACCAATCTGCCTTTTGCCATCAGTAAATGGCACGAGCACATCAGTAACGGTAGCTCCTTTATTTTTGTGGATATCGATGAATATGGGTCTCGCATGCTCGGAAATCCGCTTGTTCTTTTCCCGGTAGTTGGTCAGCGCGGCCTGGTACAATTTATCGACAATTTCGTCTGCCCTGGTGCCGTCAAACTCTTCTTTGGATATCTTGAAATCGAGTCCCAGCACGCTGATGCTGTTGAGCCTTAGTCCGTCGTAGTCATCTGAATTTTTGGTGTTGATCACGATATCTTCGCAGGTGTCGTACATCATGTTGAGGATATCGAGCTGCAATCGTTCGCCAAACAGTGCATTCCTCCGGCGCTTATAGATCACCTCACGCTGCGAGTTCATTACATCATCGTATTCGAGCAGGCGTTTTCTAATACCAAAGTTGTTTTCCTCCACCTTTTTCTGTGCCCGCTCTATCGACTTGGTTATCATAGAATGCTGGATCACTTCGCCCTCCTTCAGGCCCATCCTGTCCATAAGCTTGGCGATGCGGTCTGAGCCGAAAAGCCTCATGAGGTTGTCTTCGAGTGAGACAAAAAACTGTGAAGACCCCGGGTCGCCCTGCCTGCCCGAACGCCCGCGTAACTGCCTGTCTACCCTGCGAGATTCGTGCCGCTCGGTACCAACTATCGCCAGACCTCCTGCCTTCCTCGACTCCGGTGTCAGCTTAATGTCGGTGCCCCTGCCAGCCATGTTGGTGGCTATGGTCACGTTGCCAGATTCTCCTGCCGAACGCACCACTTCGGCTTCGCGCTGGTGTTGCTTTGCATTAAGCACCTGATGTTTGATTTTCTTGAGTTGCAGCATCCTGCTGAGCAACTCGGAGATTTCGACCGACGTAGTACCCACCAATACCGGTCTGCCGGCATTAGACAATTCCACGATTTCTTCTACGACGGCATTAAACTTTTCCCTTACGGTTTTATAAACCTTGTCTTCACGGTCAGATCGGACAATGGGCTTGTTGGTGGGTATCACCACCACGTCCAGCTTGTAAATATCCCAAAATTCGCCAGCTTCCGTTTCGGCAGTGCCCGTCATGCCGGCGAGCTTATGGTACATTCTGAAGTAGTTTTGCAGGGTAATGGTGGCGTAGGTTTGTGTGGCATCTTCTACCTTCACATTTTCCTTGGCCTCTATGGCCTGGTGCAAACCGTCAGAATAGCGACGACCCTCCATTACACGACCGGTTTGCTCATCGACTATCTTCACTTTGCCATCTACCAGAATGTATTCCGTGTCCTTTTCGAACAAGGTATAGGCTTTGAGCAACTGGTTGACCGTGTGGATGCGATCGGCCTTTACCGCATAGTCCTGAATCAGCTCTTCCTTTTTCTTGAGCATATCCGCTTCAGAGAGCGAAGTGTCATTTTCGAAGTCGGCAATGGCAGAGCCGATATCTGGCAAGATGAAAAAGGAGGTGTCTTCTCCCTGGCCGGTGATCAGGTCTATGCCTTTTTCGGTCAGGTCTATGCTGTTGTTTTTTTCGTCGATGGTAAAATACAGCGGCTCATCAGCCTCGGGCATCATCTTAGAATTGTCTTGCAGATAGAAGTTTTCTGTTTTCTGCTGAATGGTCTTCATGCCAGGCTCACTCAAAAATTTGATGAGGGGCTTGTACTTTGGCAAGCCTCTGAATGCCCTGAAGAGCGGCAAACCCGCATCCTTATCGTTACCCTCTTTGATTAATTTTTTGGCGTCGATAAGAAATTGCCCAACTTCCTTTTTTTGCGCCTCCACCAACTTCTGAATGCGTGGTTTCAGTTCGTGGAACTGGTGCTCATCGCCCTTGGGTACCGGGCCGGAAATGATCAATGGTGTACGGGCATCATCCACCAGAACCGAGTCAACCTCATCTACCATGGCAAAGTGATGCTTTTGCTGCACAAGGTCTTCCACCTCGCGAGACATGTTGTCGCGCAGATAGTCGAAACCAAATTCGTTGTTGGTACCGTAGATGATGTCGCTAGCATAGGCATTGCGCCGGCCTTCAGAGTTTGGTTCGTATTTGTCAATACAATCTACGGTGAGGCCATGAAACTCAAACAACGGCCCCATCCACTCGGAGTCTCGTGTGGCCAGGTAGTTGTTGACAGTGACGATATGCACACCTCGTTTTGCCAGGGCATTGAGAAAGGCCGGCAGGGTCGCCACCAGGGTCTTGCCTTCGCCAGTGGCCATCTCGGCAATTTTTCCCTGGTGAAGCACTACACCGCCGATGAGCTGCACATCGTAGTGGAGCATTTCCCATTTCAGTTTGTTGCCGGCTACCATCCACTCGTTTTTCCAAATGGCCTTTTCACCTTCGATCTCGATGTGCTCATGCCTGGCGGCAAGTTGCTTGTCTCGTAAAGTGGCCGTTACCTCCAGTTGCCCCACCTGCATGAGGCGTCGTGCTGTTTCTTTTACGATTGCAAAAGCTTGTGGAAGCACTTCCAGAAGCACTTCTTCCAGCTTCTTGTTGCGTTCTTCTTCGAGGGCATCTATTTTGTTGAAAACATCTTCTTTTTGCTGGATGTCCATCTCGGGATCGCTGTCCACTTTTTCATGCAATTCCTTGATTTGGGTATCGATATTCAGTAGCTGATCATCAATTATATCCTTCACCGAAGTGGTTTTTGCCCTTAGCTCGTCGTCGCTTATCGACTTTAATTTTGCATATTCTATATTGGTTTTTTCCACATAGGGCATTATCAATTTTATATCCCTGGTGGACTTGGTACCAAATAATTTGGTTAATGCTTTTCCAATCATTTTACTTCCTCAGATTTAAAAATAAACGTAAAGTTATTGCTTTCTTTTGTTTTACTAAATTAATGCTAAACTATCTCAACGAATAAAACAGGCATAAGATGGTAGTCATTTATGAAAAGGCACAGCGGCAAATAAGGCCTGTTGGTATCCCCTGCCAGGGTCTATCCTGCACTTTTTACCAATGCCCACCATTTCACCTGTATGACTTTCTCCTTCATACTTTTGTGTAAGCAAGGCTCGCAATACCATTATTTCAAAATGACTCTCCGGGTGGCTTCGAGCAGGCTTTTGGCCATATAGTCCGGAACGCATTTTTCGCTTTCCATTTCTCCGATCAGTATCGATGTCAGGTGCATCTTTTGGCCGCATTCGATATCACGGCAACGATCACCGACAAGCCAGGATGCCGCCGGATCGATGTGAAACCTGGCTATGGCCTTTTCGATCATAAGTGTGCCGGGTTTTCGGCCGAGTGACTCAGAAAAAACCGGGTGGTAGGAACTGTAGTAGATTTTGTCGATTAAATGTGCAGTTTTTTCCATGAGTATGGCATGGCAGGCGTGCATTTGCGCTCGGGTATATACTCCCTTGCTAATGCCCGCCTGGTTGGTGACCACCACTAGCATAAAACCGGCATTTTTGAGGGCAAGCAGGGCCTCGGGCACCCCGTCTATTATGTGAAAATGCTCTGGCAGAAAAGTATAATCACCCCGTTCTACATTCAAAACACCATCCCTGTCGAGGAAAACACACTTATTCATAGCATAAACTGAATCTGATGGAATATTTCATTTTATTTGTACCGAAAACACCAGCGCAAATTATTGGAGTTTTTCTTACGTATCAGCCTGTTGGTACATTTTTTATAAATAAAATACATGAAAGTGAGCGATAGCCTGGTCATTATCCCTACTTACAAAGAAGAAGAAAACATCAAGTCCATCATAGTGGCTATTTTTTCGCTTCCACGCGATTTTGATGTATTGGTAATCGATGACAATTCGCCTGACCAAACCGCTCAAATCGTAAAAGAGTTGATGCAGGCTTTCCCCAACAAACTGCAAATAATACAACGACCCGGAAAACTCGGCTTGGGCACGGCCTACATTGCCGGGTTCAAGTATGCGCTCCTTCATGAGTATGAATATATTTTTGAGATGGACGCGGACTTTTCGCACAATCCCAAAGACCTGATGCTGCTTTACCAGGCTTGCGCCAAAGACGGTTACGAAATGGCCATTGGCTCCCGCTATGCATCGGGTGTAAATGTGGTCAACTGGCCGATGAGCCGCGTGCTGCTCTCTTACTTTGCAAGCATATATGTGCAATGGGTTACCGGCATGCCCATCAAAGATTCTACGGCCGGTTTTGTATGCTACACCAAAAAAGTGCTGCAAACCATCAATCTCAACAAGGTGAAATTCGTAGGCTATGCCTTCCAGATCGAGATGAAATTCACTACATGGAAATTTGGCTTCCGCATCAAGGAAGTACCCATCATTTTTACCAACCGCATTTTGGGCGAATCAAAAATGTCCACCGGTATTTTCAGTGAAGCAGTATTTGGCATCATTAGAATGAAAATAAGAAGCTATTTTAAATCGTATAAGCATATATAGCCCCGCCTAAATGCGGGTGAAAAACATGCTTTGTAAACCGGAGTTCCAATGGCTGTCGCATGGTTTATCAGTCCGGTCACTCCACCCCCTCAAGCCATTCAGTAGCCATACTTCTCTTTCCAGAGTGTTTGCAGCCGTTTTCGCATTTCGTTTTCCCGTAGGTTGTTGCCCGGGTCATAGAGTTTAGTGCCGGAGATGGCTTCGGGCATAAATTCCTGAAAAGCAAAATTGCCCGGGAAGTGATGTGCATATTTGTATCCTTTGCCGTAATTCTGGTCTTTCATCAGTCTGGTCGGAGCGTTGCGCAGGTGCAGCGGCACAGGCAGGTCGCCTGTCTTTTGTACCAAAGCTTGTGCATCATTTATGCCTGTGTAGGCCGCATTGCTCTTGGCCGCACACGCCAGATAGCTTACACATTGTGCCAGTATAATCCTTGATTCCGGATAGCCGATCATATTGACAGCCTGAAAGCAGTTGGTGGCGATTACCAAAGCGGTGGGGTTGGCATTGCCGATATCTTCTGCCGACAATATCACCAGGCGGCGGGCGATAAATTTCACGTCTTCACCGCCTTCTATCATCCTGGCGAGGTAGTACAATGCCGCGTTGGGGTCGCTACCCCTTATCGATTTGATAAATGCCGAAATAATGTCATAGTGTTGTTCACCAGATTTGTCGTATAGCGCTACCTTTTGCTGCGCGATCTTCATTACGGTTTCGTTGTCGATGACAATGTCGCCACCAAAAAGCGACTCCACTACCAGCTCAAACACATTGAGCAATTTCCGGGCATCCCCGCCCGAGAGCTGCAACAGGGCTTCGGTTTCCTTAATTTCAATATTCAGTTTGCTCATTTGCCGGTCCTTTGTTCTGGCTATTTCGAGCAATTTCAGTAAATCTTCCTTTACCAGTGGCTTGAGCACGTACACCTGACATCTGGACAAAAGGGCCGCGTTCACCTCAAACGATGGATTTTCGGTAGTGGCGCCAATAAGGGTAATGATGCCTTTCTCCACTGCACCCAGCAACGCATCTTGCTGCGATTTGTTGAACCGGTGGATTTCATCGATAAATAAAATAGTCCGCTGCAGCCGGCCTGCCTTGCTGATGATATCACGAACGTCCTTTACCCCGGCACTCACCGCACTCAGCGTATGAAAAGGTGCCTTTACCTGATTGGCTATGATGTTGGCCAGGGTGGTCTTGCCCACTCCCGGAGGCCCCCAAAAAATCATGGAGGGGATGGTATTGGTAGAAATGGCCCGGCGCAAAATCGCTCCTTCCCCGACAAGGTGTTCCTGACCGATGAGGTCTGTGAGCGCGGTGGGTCTAAGCCTCTCGGCTAATGGCAATGACTGATCGTGCATATGAGATTTGGTAATAAGCTATTGAAATCCGACTCAAGACGCCCTGATCGACATAGATGCAGCAACGCCGATCCAAAGGCCTTGACGGGATCACTCAAAAATAATATTTTAAACCAAGCAAATAAATTTGCTCAAAATAATGGAAGAAATCGCACAAGTGACGACAAATTAAAATGATGTATTGCTGATTTATTCGGTATAAAATATCGGATTTGTTCTTTAAGTTCAAATAAGAAACTTCAAAACCTCAATTTATCGAAATTCATACATTTTCTGCAATCGACCGATAAATTGAAATATTTACAACCGGAATAGATGCACATTGCGAAATACACGCTGAATTACTAGGAAAAAACACCCAAAAATAGTTTTATTTGCAATGCGGCATCAAAACAGCCCCTTGCGGGTCTCGCCTTGTTGTCCGAACAAAAAACCAAGATATACTCTAACTAATATGTCTGATCTTTGATCTACATATCAAGTTGAAAGCCTCCTTTCGGAGGTTTTTTTATG
The DNA here is from genome assembly GCA_012033595.1 of Cyclobacteriaceae bacterium. Classification (GTDB taxonomy): domain Bacteria; phylum Bacteroidota; class Bacteroidia; order Cytophagales; family Cyclobacteriaceae; genus JAAUQL01. The sequence goes on from JAAUQL010000097.1 coordinate 6,908, forward strand.
CCCTGACAGCGCGCAACCCATCCTCAATCATATTCATCATTTCCTCGCTTACTCCAAGATGGGTCACCATCCGCACGCTATGGCCACCAAAGGCGAGTGCCAATATACCTTGTGATCTCAGTTGACCTAAAAAATCCTGAACATCGCCCCTCACCGTGCCAATCACAATATTGGTATCGACCGGTTCGACACGCTCCACCATAGTACAGGCGCCAAGCATCTGACCTATTCGTCGGGCTTTGTCATGATCATCCTTCAGGCGGCCAATGTGATGGTCGAGTGCATAGAGGCCTGCCGCGGCCATATAGCCTGATTGCCTCATGCCTCCACCCAGCACTTTACGCACGCGCCTGGCTTTTTTGATATTTTCTTCAGAACCCAATAGAAGTGATCCTACAGGCGCTCCCAATCCCTTGGAGAGGCAAATGGAAATGGTATCAAAAAAATGGCCGATGTCAACTGGTGCATGCCCGGTTTCCGTCAGGGCATTAAACACCCGTGCTCCATCGAGATGCATAGACAAGCCATATCTTTGGCATACCCTATGAATGGCGGCAATTTGATCAAGTTCATAATATGATCCGCCACCTTTGTTTGAGGTATTTTCCAATACCACAACTTTACTTTGAGGAAACAACACGTCGTATGGCCGAACGCTAGCCTCTACCTGATGTGCCTGCAACCTGCCACGTTCACCGTCGATCAACGCCACTGAGACCATGGAGTTATAGGCCATGCCACCGCCTTCATACAAGTAGATATGCGAAGACCGATCGCAAATGACCTCGTCCTGGGGTTGTGTGAGCACACGAATTGCGATCTGGTTGCTCATGGTGCCAGATGGGCAAAACATTGCTGCCTCTTTGCCAAACATGGTGGCGACTTTGCTTTCCAAGCTATTTACGGTAGAGTCTTCGCCAAAAACATCATCGCCAACATCCGCAGCCATCATGGCCTCGAGCATGGCCGGTGTGGGCTTAGTAAGTGTATCGCTTCGCAAATCCACGATTGTATTTTTGTTTGCCATCGTTTATACCTTTGTATTGGCGGCAAATTAATAAATACTTAGTTTTGGAAAACTAAAAGGCAGGCTACAATGATTAAAAGAAGGTCATTCATCCACCAGGCATCTATGCTCGCGGCAGCGGCTTCTGCATTTGGATTTACATTTGAACAATCACAAAGCCACCATTTCTCCACCCAACCCAAAAACAAAAACAGGATGCTACAGCACAATGTATTTTTCTATCTAAAAGAAGGGGTAAATGCAGGACAAAAACTTGCTTTCGAAAAAGGAATGAAGCACTTCCTGTCCAGTGTGAGTGAAATCGACCACTGGGAAATTGGCATAGCTGCGGGCACAGCACCACGGGAGGTAGTAGATCATTCTTTTGATTATAATCTCACCGTGCGGTTTACTTCTATCGCAAACCACAACATTTACCAGGAACACCCCGCTCATGCCGTCTTCATCAACGATTTTGCGGAATTGTGGCAGCAGGTGAAGGTGTATGATGTGGAGATTTTGTAGTGAAGCGCGAGCGCCGGCTATGTGCCACTTTCAGCTTTGAGCAGGCATTAAAAAAGCGCTTCAGGCTCATTGCTAATCAAAAAAAAAGCCTCCTGACGGAGGCCTTTCCTTTGTTATACTTCTTCAGACTTATTTTGCGCCGGCAAACCGCTTGGCTACAGCCTCCCAATCTACTACGTTCCAGAAGGCGGCAATGTAGTCGGGTCTTCTATTTTGATAGTTGAGATAGTATGCATGTTCCCAAACATCGAGACCAAGTATAGGCGTGCCCTTTTTCTCGGCAACATCCATGGTGGGATTGTCCTGATTGGGAGAGGATGTGACGAACAAAGTGCCGCCAGCATCCACGCAAAGCCAGGCCCAGCCGGAGCCAAATCGGGTAGCAGCGGCATTGGAAAACTCTTCTTTGAAGCTATCGAAAGAACCAAAGGCTTGGTTGATGGCAGAAGCCAAATCTCCTGATGGCGTTCCTCCACCCTTAGGTGACATTACGGTCCAAAACAAAGAGTGGTTGAAGTGACCGCCACCATTGTTTCTGACGGCGGCAGACAATTTGCTTACCGAAGCCATCAGTTCTTCTATAGATTTTCCTTCGGCATCGGTGCCTGCTATGGCATCGTTTAGCTTGCTTACATAGGCATTGTGATGTTTGCCATGGTGTATTTCCATGGTTTTTGCGTCAATGTGTGGTTCCAACGCGTTGGTCGCATATGGTAATGCGGGGAGTTCAAAAGCCATAATTGTTATTTATTTTTAAGTGATACAATAAAATTGATATATAGTAAAGATTAACGGTAAAGGCAAAGCGGGGATTTATTCATTTCTTAATTTAGTAAAAAAACCTTCGAGCAAAGCCTGACACTCTTCTGCCATTATCCCTGTATTGACTTTGGTTTTGGGATGAAGCAGGTTATTTGATATCATAGTAAATCCTCTTTTCAAGTCAGAAGCCCCATAGTAGATCGTGCCGATTTGCGCCCAGTGGAGAGCACCGGCGCACATCACGCAGGGCTCCAGGGTCACATACATGGTGCAATCTTTCAGGTACTTATTGCCAAGGTATTCCGCAGCAGCGGTAATCGCCAGCATTTCGGCATGTGCAGTGGCATCATTGAGCAACTCTACCTGATTGTGCGCCCTGGCAATAATGCGATTGTTGGCTACTACCACCGCGCCTATAGGTATCTCTCCTTTTTCAAAAGCCAATTGCGCCTGTTTGTAGGCTTCGAGCATGAACCTTTCGGGAGAGTAAACAGATAAGCTCATCAAAGTGTTTTGCTTATTTTCACTGTCTGCATTATCTGCCTGGCCACCGGAGCCCATTTTTCCCTTTGCGAAGCCGGGCAGGTGAAGTTGAACAATACGGTTTTGCCCTTGACGATGGTGTACTGTATTCTGGTATATTTGCTCACTGCGTTTTGCTGCACTGTCGTACCCTCTTCATCGATCACCGAAGACACAAACTCGAAAATGGCATAGTCCAATCCATTAATCTTTTCCACCCCTTCATTCACAAATTGCACCTCGTCGTACAGACCAAGGATATTGGATTTGTAAAAACTACGCATGATGTCCAGATCCTCAGCATTCCATTGAGAATACGCTACATTAATGCCCATATCTACCGTTCTGGAATAATCGGTATAGATAGCCACAGGCAGCTTGGCAGCGTCGTATCGGGTTTCGATGTCCGCCTGGCTCATAGGAAAAAAGCCTTCCGGCAAATAGATTGTAATGGCTTCGTTCACTTTGGTTTTCACCAAATTGGCTTGCTGAAATGACGAAAACAAAATGAAAAAGAATAATATACTGAGCTTGGTTTTCATTGTTTATGCAAATTCAAGGATGGTTTTTTCTATGATGGCACAGCAATCCAGCAATTGGGTTTCGGTCATTACCAATGGTGGGGCAAAGCGTATGATATTGCCATGCGTTGGCTTGGCGAGCAAGCCGTTTTCCATTAGTTTCAGGCAAATGTTCCAGGCGGTCTTACTTTCCTGGCTGTCATTGATCACGATGGCATTCAACAGACCTTTGCCGCGAACGAGTTTCACAAGTTTGGTTTTCGAAATCAAGACTTCCATTCGTTCCCGGAATATATTCCCCAGTCGGGTGGCATTCTCTGCCAGCTTTTCATTTTTTACTACCTCCAGGGCCGCCAATGCCACGGCACAGGCCAAGGGATTGCCTCCAAAGGTTGATCCATGCTCGCCCGGCTTGATGGTGAGCATGATTTCATGGCTAGACAATACGGCCGAAACGGGAAATACACCACCCGAAAGTGCCTTGCCGAGGATCAAAATGTCCGGCTTCACCCCTTCGTAGTCGCAAGCCAGCAATTTACCCGTTCTCGCTATGCCGGTCTGCACTTCGTCGGCAATAAATAACACCTTGTGTTTTTGGCACAATTCATATGCTTTGCGCAAATATCCATCTTCGGGCACGAAAACACCGGCTTCGCCCTGGATCGGCTCCAGCATGAAACCTGCCACATGCGGGTCTTGCAAGGCTTTTTCCAAAGCCGGAATATCGTTGTAAGGTATCAATTCGAACCCTGGCATATATGGCCCGAAACCATTTCTGCTGCTCGGGTCAGTGGAAGTGGAAATAGCGGCTAGCGTCCGTCCCCAGAAATTGCCTTCAACAAATATGATCTTTGCCTGGTTGATCGGCACTTTTTTTACTTCATAAGCCCACTTTCGGCAAAGCTTTACGGCTGTTTCACCGCCTTCTACACCGGTATTCATAGGCAGCACGCGGTCGTAGCCAAAATATTCAGTGATATACTTCTCGTATTGACCGAGTATATCGTTGTGAAAAGCCCGTGAGGTGAGGGTAAGCCTCGCCGCCTGGGTATGCAGTGCGTCGATAATTTTTGGATGGCAATGCCCCTGGTTTACAGCACTATAGGCAGATAAAAAATCATAGTATTTTTTACCTTCGACATCATAAAGATATACGCCCTCGCCCCTGCTCAGCACCACAGGCAAGGGGTGGTAATTTTTTGCTCCGTATTCATTTTCCAATGCAATTGCTTTTTCTGCACTTATTCCTTCCATCTTCAGATTCTTTTTATTTTATCCATATCGATTTTCAAAGGTATTTTAAAATCGAGAATGAACAAAGAAGGGTTTGGATTAAACTAAAGACCCGGTTTGGCGACCAAACAAAAGCAAAAAAAACCCATGTCGGGTGCCACAGCGGCAAGCTGCTAGTTGGCGACGGCCAACACATCGATGGTGCCCTTTTGGGGGATCATTTTGGCGAAGTTGGCTGTGGTGATGGGTCTGTTGGTGGCTGCATCACTTAGCCGGTAATTCAGCGATTGGAAAAACCCCCAATAGTCCATAAAGCCAATCCCCCGCTCCTCCATTACATATAGTCCCAGCTCAAAAATTATTTTGGGTTTGCATGTTGCCAACAGCTCCCTGGCACCCATCAGTACATCAAACTCATGGCCATCGGTATCGATTTTTATAAAATCTACCTGACTGATTTTTTGGTCAATCACAAATGAATCGAGCGTGACTGTAGGCACTCCATCGGCAGACATGGCCGCACCACCATGGACAGGATGCCTTTCGCCGTCCACTTTTGAGTTGATTTTCCAACTGGAATACGCCTGGATTTTCTGGCCGTTTCCCGGCTTTGCCGATACAAAAGTCTGAACAGGGACAATCCGTCCGGCCAATTCGGGGTTCAAATCCAGATTTCTGATCAGCTTGCGATAGGCGTAGTGCGTAGGCTCAAAGGCATATACTTTGCCATGTGCCGAATTTTTGGCAAAGTTGAGCGACATAATGCCAACATTGGCGCCTACATCGAAAATCACGGCGTGGTTTTGTAAGGAAAGAAATTTGTTTTCTGATACATGCACTTGAAAATTCCCAAATAAAAATAAGGACAAGTCGAGCCCTTCACTCAGGTCTATTTCGAATTGGATACCATTTCTGGATATCACGCGCTTTTCTTTTCCGAAAACTGGTCTTACAATAAGGTAAAGGATTCTTGCAATGAGCAATTTGATTCTGGTGAGGGGCAGCCGGTGCAAAATTGCATTCATGGATATTTCCTGTAACTAGTAAAACTTTATTTTACGTGCGGCATATCCCACCATTTTCAATAATAAAAACCCATGGCTAAATCGGGAAATGTTTGTTTCGCCATAGACGCGCTCGCGGTAGCGGATAGGCAGATCGACGATTTTCAGATTGAGCTTGTAAGCGCCAAAGATGAGGTCGAAATCGCCAAAAGGGTCAAACTCTCCAAAAAAAGACCGGTTTTGGATGAGTTTTTCGTAATCTTTTTTGAAAATCACTTTAGTGCCGCACAGGGTATCTTTGATGTGCTGCTCCAGCAGCCATGAAAACATCAGGCTAAAAAACTTGTTGCCAAGCAGGTTGAGCATGCGCATGGCCTTTTTTTCCATCGGATACACGAGCCGCGAACCATTGATAAACTCTCCTTTGTTTCGGGTAATGGCATAATAAAAAGAGGGCAAATCTTCAGGTGGCACGGTAAGATCGGCATCCAGGATCATAAGTATGTCGCCTGTAGCCATAGAAAACCCTTTGCGCACCGCATCGCCTTTGCCTTTGCCCGTTTGTTGGTCTATTTTGATTTCCCATTCCGGAAAGCGTGCAGGCAGCTTTTGCATTTGCTCCCAGGTGTCGTCGGTGGAATTGCCCTCGATAAAAATAATCTCCTGACGCGTGCCAAAGCGCGGCATGCGCCTGAGTGCATTTTCAAGATTGCCGCTTTCGTTCCTTGCCGGAATTACGATGGAAGTTGAATATTCCTGTTGGGGAAGATCGCAAAGCGGCCGGGCAAAGATGTATTGATTGAGACAAAGCTGGTTGATGATCGGCAGTCGCCCAATGTACTTGTTGAAAACCCATGAAATCACCGGGATATTCACCGGAATAAGCACCCGCCGGGTCGTGCGATACGTTTCGTACCCGGCCATGTATAGAAAGGTTTGCAGGTCTTTTCTGGTCAGCCAGTTTTGCCTGGGGCTTTTGCGCTTTATACCCACAAATTCACCCAGCCTGAGTACCGGTTCCCATAGAAAATTGTAGTAGTTGATGATAATCCGTGTACGGTGGTGGCACACCTTGTTTAGTGCGTTGAAGACCCCCAGCACATCTACAAAATAGCCGGTGACATGCGACAGCACTATGGTATCGAATTTTTCTTCGAGCGAAATTTCTTCCGCATCCTGAACGTGAAAATCGATATGGGAATATTTGGCTTTGGCTATCCCGATCATGGCGGGCGAGAAGTCAATGCCGGTTTTTTTTCTTCCTTTCATCTTGGCCAGCATGTCGCCATTGGCGCAGCCAACTTCCAGCACCGATTCATCTTCATGGATAAAATAATTGCAATAGCGTACGATATCGTTCCAGAAATAGGCGAAGCGTTTTCTGTACTGTCCCAGCTTGGGGGCGAGCTTTTCAAAATGTGCCAAAAAATCCAGTCGGCGTTTACTGCGCAATTTGTTTTGATGCTGATCCAAAATATTCTTATTCAATCCAGTTTATAAAGGTAGGCGGGCCATTCATCTCCAATTTGATGTACAAGAGTCAATTTTTCTGGGTAAAGGTTATGGATGGCGCCCAGGTATCGCTGCACCGTGTTGATTACCCTGCTGTTGGGGTCATCAGGGTTGGTGCGCAGGTTGGCCATGATCACATGGGTGACCCCTGCATCTTTCAATCTTTTGTACAATGCTTCCGGGTCGGTGGTCGGCACATTCCATATACCAAAAAAATCCTTTCCTCCGCTGTATATAAAGGCCATACCTGGCTTGCGACAAGCCACAAAACTCTCTTTGGGCAGGTGGTCACTGGTCCATTTAGTCATTTTCAGATAGTTGATCCAATCGACCGTAAAGCCATAGTAATGGTCGCCAGACATATACTTGGAGCTTGCCCTGGCTTGCTCAGGTATCCGGGTGACGGTTCTGAAAAGGTTGGCTGCCAGCAAAATGCCAAAAAAGACCACCAGTATATTGGCGTAGCGTCTGAGCGAATGGCTAAAATAATGATGCAGCACATGGAGCAAATAAGCGAGAAGCAATGGCGCAAAGACAATGATGAGCCGCTCTTGAATCCAGGTGATCTGCAAAATGACAAAGGTGACCCCAAACGAAACCGCAGTAAATAGACCAATAAACAGCCAAAAACGTGAGCGCTTGAAAAATGTGATGAACCCGGCAATAAAAATGATATAAATAAACAGGGCGACCACGGCATTGCCGGTGATCGCTTCATTGCTTGCCAGACCAAAAATATTGCGGAAATGATATCCCAGATATACCTCCGAATTTTTGACCAGCCTGGTTACATATCCGGCCAGATCTTCTGTGCCATCCTGGGGCTTGTAGGCATTTTTGTTCATCAGCGTGTTGAGCTGATTGGATATCTGAATATCTTTGATATCCCAAAAAGTAGATTTCAACACATTGAAAATCAGCATTAAAACCACGAATGAGCCCAGTAACATGAGCGCATATTTCCAGTTTTTGATCAGCAAAAAATAAAGGGCCGCTGCCAATACGGCCACCAGACCGATATTTTTGGTAATGGCCAGGGTCAGTAACAACAAAGCGCTGATCAGTAGGCCTGGCAACATCTTTTTTAATCCGGTATCGGGTAAACCGGATCCGACAAAAGATTTAGTAAAGTAATACAAGAAAATGCTCTGGATACAGAGGTAAAAAGTCTCGTTGTACGTGGCGCTGCCGTAGTACAGTAAAGCGGCGCTGGTACTGAGCAGCAAAATCAAAAAAAACAGGGTGAAAGGTGACAGGTGATCGCGAAACAACTTGAAGGTGAACCATTGGGCTACCAGCAAACAAAAAAGGGAAAAGAACTTCAGCACCATCAATTTCATGCCTACGGCATATATGATCAGCCCCAGCACCATAGGATATAGTGGCCCCTGAAAAGTGGGAAACTGAGATTTTGTGATGAAATTATACCCCCTGTTGATATACATGGAATCATCTCCGCCAAGCGATATCTTTGGTTCGAAAAGCAGCAGCCCCAAAATAAAAGTAAGGAACATGCCAGACCAAAGTACCTTGCTCTGTTTGCCTTCGAAAAAAACATCTAGTTTTTCCAGTGCCGTCTCTTTGACGGCCGGTGTTTTTTTAGTCATCTGCTTGCGTTCTGTTGGGTCTGCAATTCAAAATTGTGCAAATATAAATAATTTGAAAGAGCAAAATGAGGTAAAAAGTGGAGCATTCATAATATTTTGAGGATTTTGCCCTACGCACCGTCCGCCGGTCTTTTTTACTTCTAATTGTGCAACACGACATTTTTCTTTACGAATAAATTTTAATTTTATAAAATGATGTCACCTGCATTGATTTATAAAAATACGATTGGGCTATTGATTTTCATGATCCTGCTATCGGTCAGTTTGGCTCGGGCAACGCCAGGTGTGCGATTTGTTGAGAACAAGGGGCAATGGCACAGCGACGTACGCTTTAAGGCTTCCATCCCCGGTGGGGATTTGTATATTTTAAAAAACAAATTGAAATATGTCTTTTACCGCCAGGGTCGTCAGGGACACGAGGCCTTGCACCAGGAGACCGCCATGAGAAGTGCCAAAAATCCAAATGATCACTTGGCTCATGCCATCGAAATGACTTTTGTGGGTGCGAATCCTGCATCCACTGCCGTGATGGGAACACCAGACCCCGCTTCCATCAATTTTTTTATGGCCGACAATCAGGGAGCCTCCGATGTGCGATCCAGTGGCAGGGTGACGGTTAGGGAACTTTATAAAGGCATCGACCTGGTGATAAAGGCCACTCCGGATGGAATCAAATATGATCTGATTGTATCCCCACTAGCCGATCCGTCTCAAATTGTCATGCAATATTCCGGGCAGCTCGAAATAAAATTGCATGAAGGCAAGCTGGCCATAGCTACGGTTCATGGACACTTTTTCGAAAACGCCCCCATGTGCTTTTCGGGGAGCGGCAAGGTGGCGGTGCCTGCTGTTTTCGATTTGAGGGGCAGCGAAATTCGTTTTCATTTCCCGGAAGGGTACAACCAACATGACATCCTGACCATCGATCCCGAATTGATATTCTCTACTTTCTCAGGCTCTTTTGCCGATAACTGGGGTTTTACGGCTACATACGACGAGCAGGGCAACCTTTATAGTGGTGGTATAGTATTCGGTCTGGGCTATCCTACTACCGTTGGGGTCTTTCAGCCCTCGTTTGCCGGGGCTTGCGATGTAGGCATACTCAAATACAGTCCGGATGGCAAAAATCTGATTTGGGCCACTTATCTTGGGGGCAGCGGCAGCGAAACGCCCCAAAGCATCATCGTAAATCACCGTGGCGAGCTGGTAATATATGGCACTACCAGTTCACCTGACTTTCCGATGACTTCGACCTCGTTCCAGCCAGGCTTTCTTGGCGGCGATCCGATCTACGATACCATACCGCCCTATCGCCTGGTTGGGGGAATAACTATGGAGCAGGGCACCGATATTTTCCTGGCCGTGCTGGGCAATGATGGCCAGACCCTGAAGGGATCGACTTATATCGGCGGCTCAGCAAATGATGGCATTATGGAAAAAAACCGTCCATTGACCAAAAACTATGGCGACCAGTTTAGGGGGGAAGTTATTGTCGATGATCATGACCATATTTATGTGGCCTCCAATACCAGTTCGGCTGATTTTCTGATCAAAAATGGCGTGCAAACCAGCTATGGTGGTGGGTTTAATGATGGTGTGGTGATGAAATTCAGCCCCGACCTGTCAAACCTGGAGTGGAGCACCTTTGTGGGCGGCACGGGCATGGACGCGCTTTTTTCTATCAAGGCAGATCGTGAGGGCAACGTTTTTGCCGCCGGGGGCAGCAATAGCACCAATTTTCCGATAACGGCAGCAAGTATAAAAACGGTCAAACCAATACCTACAGACATTGATGGGGTAGTGGTGAAATTGAGCAATGACGGCACGCAATTGCTGGGAAGCACCTATCTGGGCACCACCAGCTACGATCAGGCTTATTTTCTGGAGTTGGATTCTACCGGCCATGTGTATGTGCTCGGGCAAACGCAGGGCTTGTATCCGGTAAGCACCGGCGTGTACAGCAACCCCGGAAGCGGGCAGTTTATTCATAAAATCAGCAATGAACTCGATTCTACATATTTTGCTACCGTAGTAGGCTCAGGCAGCAGAACGCCGGATTTTTCGCCCACAGCTTTCCTGGTGAACGAATGCGAGAATATCTTTATCAGTGGCTGGGGCGGAGCACTCAATAACCCGCTCTCCGGCTACATCGGTGGCAGCACTTTTGGCCTGCCCATTACCGAAAATGCCTTTCAAAAACAAACTGATGGTACCGATTTCTATCTGATGGTGTTGCTGCAGGATGCAGGGCAATTGCTGTACGGTACTTATTTTGGCGAGATCAACGGGCGGGGCGAGCATGTGGACGGAGGCACCAGCAGATTCGACAAAAAGGGCATAGTGTACCAATCGGTTTGTGGGGGCTGTGGAGCCAGTAGTGGTTTTCCGACCTTTCCGCCCGATGTGTGGTCACGCACCAACAACAGTCCCAACTGCAACAATGCCGCTTTTAAGTTTGACCTGGCCTCACTGCTGGCCCGTTTCGAAACCGATACGCCCGATTTTACCGAGCGTGGCATTAGAGCAGGGTGCTATCCCTTGTCTTTGGTTTTTTTGAACGAAAGTATCGGAGGTGAAAATTTCCTCTGGGATTTTGGCAACGGCATGGTGAGCGATGAGGAAGACAGCATATCCATCATCTACGAAAACCCTGGTATCTACCCGGTCAGCCTAACGGCCACGGACATCAATACCTGTACACGGGTGAGCCGGGCCAAAGGCCAGATCACCGTGTACGACTATGCCTTTGAGGTAATGCCCGGCGATTCTATCTGTAATGGTGAGCAAATTTCGCTATGGGCAACCGGTGGAGTACAATACGACTGGCTGCCCGCCACCAGTCTGCAAAATGCCAATAGCGCCCGCCCTGTAGCCAGCCCCGACAGCACCACCACCTACGTGGTGTCCATTGTAGATGCCAACGGATGCAAAGGAGAAGATTCCCTTCAAATAGTGGTGATTCCGGGAATAACCCCGGATTTTGTTTATCAAAAGCGCTACGATTGCCAAGATTCTCCGGAGTTTGTATTTACCAATACATCTACAAATGCGAGTAAGTTTTATTGGGATTTTGGCGATGGCACTTCTTCGGATGAGGTCGATCCCACACATCGATATGCCGAATCAGATTCCCTGAAGTCATTCACCGTCACTTTACGGGCTGGCGAGTCGTTTTGCTCTGAGACAAAAAGTACCGCTGTGCGTGCGGTAAGTCCTTTCGTTCCCAATTTTATTTCACCCAATAACGATGGCATAAATGACCTTTTTCAATTGAATATCGGTGATGACGTGGAGCTTTCCATTTACAATCGTTGGGGAAGAAGGGTATTTTATGATTCGGAATACAAAAACAACTGGGGAGGTGAAGATTTGGCCAGCGGAGTGTATTTTTATGAGATTATTTTTATGGATAAAAATACCAGATGTAAGGGATGGATACAGGTTATGCGTTAATTGCGCCTTCAATACCGTTTATTTGTTCCGCATTACAAAAAGTAAAAGTTTTTTTTAAATCACAACATATTTTTACGGTGATAGCAGGTGTCAGGAAATGCAGATGGGTCTTTGCCCTCTTGCTCGTGTTTTATGTAGTCATTATCCCCTCCTTTGCCGGTGAAGGCGAGGAATATTCCATTATAGAAAAAGATCATTTGAAGGGTCTGGCCAATAAAAAAGGTCGGGTAGTCATCCCCCCTGAATACGAAGACTTAGGATGGTCGGGCGGGGGGACCCAATTGCTCGAAGATGTGATAGGTTTTAAAAAAGGTGATCTCTGGGGTATATTGAATACCAAAAATGAGCGCATTACCGAGCCCGTCTATACTTCCGTAACCAGGTTCAACGAAAGCTGGATAGTGGCCTCCAAAAAGCTGCCTTACAATTCCAGCATTGTATTTGGAGTGATCAATGCCCGTGGAAATGCCGAAATCGCTTTTCAATATCACAACCTGCAAGTTCACAATGAGCACCTTATAGCCTCCGCATATATCGACGGCAATTATTGTTTTGGTCTGTTGGACAACCGTGGCAAGCTCATAATTCCCCTGAATTTTAACAGAATAGAAGCCATAGGGCCTCACCTGTACCAGGTCACCGCCAATACCAAGGTGGCGGTCTTCAACCATTTGGGTGAAAATCTCACCGATTTCACCCTCGATAGCGTACAGGTGGTGCAGGAAGATATAATCGCCACCTATCAAAATGGCAAGTGTGGGTTTATTGCCAAAGGAGGCGAACATGTTTCCATGCCGGCTTTTAAAGAAATAAAGTATGAAAACGGCAGGATAAAAGCACAAAAAATCCAGCAATGGCAAGTGCTGGATCATCACAACAATCTGATAGCGAGCTATGCCTACGACCATGTGGTGCCAAAAGGAAAGTCGGTTTATAAGGTGAAAATTGGTGAAGCAGAAGCTTTGATCGACGCCTCAGACAGCCTGTTGACAGCATTCAAAAATTTTGAGATTCTGGAACACTTTGGCGAATGGATTTCCGTGAAGCAAAATGACAAAGCTGGGGTGCTGCACTTCAATGGCCAAATGTTCCTGGCGGCGGTATATGATTCGATCCGTTATGTGAATGGCGTCTTTTTGGTAAAACACAAAAAAGATGGCAAACGCGGATGGAGCATGGTGAACAAACAAGGCAACATAATGACTGACCAACTATATGACGAGTTGGATGGTCTCGGAGATAGCTATTACAAAGCCAAAAGGAACAAGTTTTGGGGAGTGGTAAACAGGCATGGCAAGGAGATCGTTTTTTGCAAGTACGATTCGATCATTACTTATATCGAAGGCAAAATGCTCGTAAAATTCATGGGGGAAGATGGTATTTTGAATCTGGACGGCACCTGGGAAATAATGCCACAAAATAAAGAGATCGAAATCGTTGATGCCTTGCGCTACCTGATCCGCTCTCGCTATGGCAGCTATGTGGCCTACTATCCGGAAACTAAAGATTTTACTGCCGAATATTTTTTGTATAAGCACGGCGAGCGATACCTGGAACAAACGCAGGACAAGAAATATGGTCTGAGAGACGAAGAAGGAAATCGGGTGATCAGGCCTGAATTTGATTATATATCTAAATTACAAGAAGACAGTATATACTATGCCAGATCCGGCAGAGGCTACTCTTTTATCACCAAATCGGGTAAGATAAAACTGGCCAACGACACCAGGTTTGAAGAGATCAATGATATGTCAGAGTCTTTTATCGGTGTCAAAATTGATGACCGCTGGGGTTTTGTTGATATCAATGGCAAACTCAGGGTGGCCAACCAATATGATAATATTGGCCCATACAACGAAGGAATGGCTCCGATCAAGATATTGCAGCGCTGGGGGTATATCGACAAAAGGGAAGTGCTGGTAGTGCAGCCTGCCTACGACACGGTATATACTTTTAAAGGTGGGCTTTGCGAAGTGGTAAAAAAGGCAAGTACGGGCTCATAGATGCCCAGGGAAAAATTACCCTGGAATGCGAGTATGACAACCTGATACGTCTAAAGACCGGCGGGTTTCTTATTCTTAAAGAAGGAAAATACGGCTTGGCCAGCAGGGAAGGCAAGCTTTTGATTTTGCCAAAATTTGACGATATGACCGACCTTGACAACGGCTATGTGATCGCTTCCTGGAAGGATAAATTTGGGCTGATGTCCAATGACGGTGTCAGCATTATTCCAATGATTTACAAGGAATTATTGTACGATACGTATAACGACCTCTACCTGGCCTCCGAAGGCGAAGAATGGATAGAGGTGCCCGTGCCCTAAAGTGATCAATTTTTTAGTACCGCCTGATTGTATCGAATGAATATTCAATTTCAGACCTCCTGACTTGACCATCGAAATATAGCAAAAAGGGCGAAAAGTCGTAAATTGTCATTGTCGCAAAACGCTATAGATATGCAGATGCAAATGCCAATATTTCCAACAGGAACCAAGCT
>JAAUQL010000195.1 GCA_012033595.1 Cyclobacteriaceae bacterium
ATTATTCCATTTGGCCCTAATTACACGATATGGAAATCTGCTAATCATGTCTTTCGCATTAGAGCAATTTCTTTTGTGTATTTTAGTTCCCTTGCTCACAGTAACAAACCCAAATATATCATCTCCAGGAATCGGATTGCAGCACTTAGCCATTTGATAATCAATGGTTTGAAGATTGTTTTCAATAATTAAAAAATCTTTGCTTCCAATTAAATTATCTTCCGAAATTTCTAAGCTTAATTGCTCTTTGTTTTCCTTCGCTTTTTCGGTTTGTGCGCCAATTTCAGCAAAAGCTTTTTTTATTTTGCTTATTTCAAACTTCCCGCTTCCAACAGCCTGATATAAGTCCATTGAGGTTTTAAACCCAAGTTGATCGCAAAGTTTAGTGATATTTATATCATTAAATTCAATTTTAAGCTGCGAAAGTTTGTGTTTCACAATGTCTTTTCCTAGTTCTGAGTCTTTGTAATTGATTGATTTTAAGACCCTTTTTATTTTAGCTTTTGCTCTTTGGCTTTTAACAATTTCCAGCCATTCATATCTAGGTTTCTGGTTTTTTGAAGTTAATATTTTGATGTGATCGCCATTCTTTAGCTCTTGTTTTATCGATACAATTTTATCATTGACTATGGCCCCTGTACACATTTCTCCTACGTCAGAGTGTATTGAAAATGCAAATCCAAAACAGTATGACCAGTTCTTGATTTTTTTAAATCCCCTTCTGGTGTAAACAGAAAAATTTCATCTGTATAGAGCATTGCCTTGTTTTTATCATGCTCATCATCGGTAAGTTGCTCTGGTTTTTCAAGAGCCTCTCTAATTTGCGAAAGCCAGTCAGAACCTGCGCCTTCTTTTTTTTCTTTGTATTTCCAATGGGCTGCATGACCTTTTTCGGCAATTTCGTCCATTCTAATAGTGCGAATTTGAACTTCCACCCATTTTTGCTCCGGGCCTATCACAGTGGTGTGTAAAGATTCGTATCCGCTAGTCTTTGGGCTTGATATCCAGTCTCTTAATCGATGTGGGTTAGGTTTGTACCAATCGGTAATTATTGAATAGACCCGCCAACAATCTGTTTTTTCATTCTTTAGCTCACTATCTATAATAACACGAATTGCAAATTTGTCATAAACCTCTTCAAAATCAACTCCTTGAGTTTTCATTTTATTCCAGATGGAGAATATTGATTTAGGTCTTCCTTTTATTTCACAGTTTATTTTTTGTTTGCTCAGTTCCCTTTTTAACGGAGCAATAAACGATTTAATGTATCCATCCCTAAAATCCTTTGTCTGCTCTAGTTTTTTTGCAATATCTTTATAAACATCTGTGTAAAGGTACTTCATTGAAAGATCTTCCATTTCTGTTTTAATGGAATACAATCCTAAGCGATGTGCGATAGGTGCATACAAAGCAGAAACCACTGAAGCTACCTTAAATTGTTCATCAATATCCACTTTCTTAGCATTTCTTATTTGATAGAGCATTTCGGATAGCTTTATCAAAATAGAGGTGATATCAGGGCTAATTGTAAGAAGTAGTTTAATAAAATTTTCTGCTTGAATACTTAGTTTATCAAGTTGTATATCAGAGGTTTTTATTAGTCCAAGCAGAATGCTTTTTACTCTTTGACCAAATATCTCATTTAACTTTTTTAAGCAATTTTTTTTGGGGGAATGGCGAAATAAAGAATGCACGAAATAATTACCGAGTTGTCAAGATTTATTTCTTCTATGCAGATTTTACTTATGATTAACGCGTCATTTAACCTAGCAAGAAGTAAATCTAAGTCTGTATTTTCTTTTTTTTGCAAATTCAATTGCCTGGCTAATTTCCGCGATAATTTCTTTGTTTCCTAATGTTATAAATGATTCTGTTATACTTTCAATATTGTGTTTTGTTTTTGTCATTTTTAGCAACTACCTGATTTTGAATCCATTTCTATCAAATTAATTTCCGAAATTTAGTTCTGGATATTAAGATGAGTCATAATTACCTGTCAATGCTTCCTTGAAGGTTTTACAAAACTAAAACAAAAATTGTAGAGTGTTTGTATTAACCTAAACAAGATTTTTTTTCCAATAGGCGCAAGTTTTCATTTTAACATGTGTCAAATCTCTGAAATTTAAGCGCTCTATTTACACTAATTTAATGAAAAACAAATGAGAACAAAAACACTTATTATATTATCAATGCTTGTATGGAGCATGAATCAAATCTATGCACAGGGGCCAGGTGGTCGCGAAATACCAACAAACGGGGTAATTTCGGGGAAAGTTGTGGATGATAAAGGTAGCTCTGTTGAGTATGCTACTGTGTCGCTTTTTTCAATGCGTGATTCTTCGTTACTAACAGGCGGAATTACTGATAAGGACGGAACATTTAAATTATCGGAACTAAGATTAGGTGTTTACAGATTAGATATAAAGTTTTTAGGCTTTGAACACAAAGAAATAAAACCAATCTATTTGTTTCCTAAGGGAAGAGGAAAAGGAGAAGGAACAGAGCAGGATTTTGGTGAAATAAAACTTGTAAATTCCTCCGTTGCCATCGAAGATGTAAATGTGGTGGCTGATAAGTCACATGTTCAATACAAAATTGATAAGAAAGTGATTAATGTGAGTCAGGATATTAACTCTGCCAGTGGTTCGGCAGTAGAAATTCTGCAAAATGTACCATCTGTAAGTGTGGATATTGACGGGAATGTTGAACTGCGAGGAAGTGGCAGTTTCACTGTTTTAATTGATGGAAAGCCGTCTGTTTTGGAAGGAAGCGAAGCACTGCAGCAAATTCCTGCCAATATGATTGAAAATATTGAAATTATTACTAATCCTTCTGCGAAATTTGATCCTGATGGGTCAGCCGGAATTGCGCGACCGCCTCAACGATCCCGCCCTGCGCCGCCTTGAACGCGGCCTGCGCAAAGGCGAAACTGGCCGCGCCCGACATCGCTTCACGGTCGCGCAGTTCGGATGGCGAGGCAGTAAACCCGGCCTCGCGCGCGACGGCTTCGAGCGAAGCCCCTGCACGGATGCGCGCGACCAGCGCCTCGATCGTGGCCTGCGTGGAGTCGGGATCCACGCCGCGAAGCCCGTCATAGACGCGCCGGGCCGAGAAGCGCAGCAGGTTCGATCCCACGACATTTGCCGCCCCGAACAGCGCGAGCGGCAAGGCGGCCGCGGTGGCGAGCAGCGTGCCGAGGAATGCCATGGCCATGCTCTCCGCCAGGCCCCACAGCAATTCGTCGAGGACGCCGCCGGCCGGCTGCTCGACGTGATGGCCACCGCGACCGGCACCGGCCGCTTCCTGGCCTACGACGGCAGCGAAATCCCGTGGTAGGCCGTCTCTTTCTCTTCCGATGATCGGTGCCATGTGCGGTAAATACCCGGTGCGACAAAACGCATTCACGCCGATGGCGCCGCACGAGCGGAGCCGAGCTGATACAAGTCGAGGGGTAGCACCCCGTTCGACCCGTCAGCACACGCAACTCTTTTAATCCGCTTGCTGATCATGCGTGCGACCCGCGACCCGACGTGTCGGCGGCGCGGGCCGGCCCGGTAGCGCAGAAGTCTGTGGGGGGGATGTGGGCCGTTGCCTCGTGATAGGATGATCTCCGCATCACGACGCACCCGCGTTCGCCCACATCGACGGTGACGCCGATGCCGCAGGCCCCCCACACACGACTGATCATGCCGCGCACCGTAGGGCGCAATAGCCGTCTTTGGGCGTATTGCGGTGCGCCCCGAAGGCGCGGAACACCAGTGGAGGAAGGTTCCACCGAGACAAGTGTCGGTTGGTCTCGTAGCTGGCAAGCGGTTCGTTCGGGCAACCGGCGGGCCG
>JAAUQL010000098.1 GCA_012033595.1 Cyclobacteriaceae bacterium
CTTGATTCTCAATCGCCTCCATTGTTATTTTGTGGAAGAGTCGCAATATGATGATGTGTACCTCAAATACAATGGCAAAAAATCTGGCCAAAGGACAAAAAGCAAGTGCCCATGATGATGGACACCAGCAAAGATCTCGATGTGGAAATAAAGGGTATCGTCAGAAACCAGGAGGTGGTAATAGAACTTTGGGATTGGGATCTCATATCGCCCAACGATAAGCTGGGCACCTTTACCATGGTGGTACAGGGTGATAATGGCCCTTTCAGTACCGATATGGTGCAGAACAAAAAAGAAACAAAAAAGGCCAAATACACCATTGACTGGGATGTGCTGTAGTACCATGTTTTTCCGGTATTCGCCAAATCATTTAATTTTAAACCTTACAAAACTTAAAAATATATTATGTTAAATCCTCCAATTTCTAGTGACGCAAACCTATTTATCATCATAGCAGTATTGCTGATTGGCGCTGTGGCAGCAGTAATGGCCGTGGATATGTACAGGAATTTTATGAAAGAGAAGAAACAGGATAGCAGCAAAGGACAGCGTGAAGAGGTGAAAAAGCCTGTCTAGGTTTGTTTTCGCCCTTCCGAAATACACAAAAGCCCGGTCAAGCCGGGCTTTTACTCTAGGTTGTGGTTAAATCTAGTTTAACCGGTTTTGAACAGCGAGCTCTTCGCCGAAAATGCGATATTGATCAAATATCGACCTCACTGCCCATTTTATATATTTCTCATTTTGATAGGGATTGCCAAACATGGTAGTGGCATAGCCTTGCCAAACCACCCTTCTTTTTTTCCTATCCCAAAGTATCACTATTATGGTGCCTTCGTACATTTTGTAAGTCACCGGATTGTAGGCCTCTTCTTCGCTTTCGTACACCAGCCAATTTTCAAAGTCGGGTTGGTTGTAGCCATAAAAGTTAAAGTCGCCATAGAACATTTTGTACGATACCAGCAGGTCTGGTCTGTTGTCATTGTACTTGTACCCTTGCAGCTCCATTCTGCGCATTATGGCATCTTGAATGGCAGCCCTTTGGTTAATGGAATCTTTTCCTATACCTATTTCGGTCATAAAATCAAAGGTCTTATAATTTTTGAAGCTTCCTGCATAGCTATAGTCAGATTCGACCAGATACTCATTTCTCATGCATGAGCCAATAACCAAAGAAACAAGTAAGAGGAGTAGGGAGGCATTTTCATAAGCTTTCTTTTTATCGATAACACAATATAGGAATAAAAATGAAATGAATGTAAGATTTACTCTTAATTCAAACCATCACCATTAACTCAATTGTGAAGAGGGATGTTTGGAGTTGATTAAAAAATATTGGTTTGCTACCAGATTGGGGTTAGCGACCCAATCAGCTCACACTGGCTCGAAAAATATGTTATTGGCGTAGCGTGATAAATGCCGCTATTTAAATTTATGTGGGGGGTTGGAAGATGGCTTGGGGGATTTTGTGCATTTTTAATTATAACAATCTAATTGTCAGTTCAGTAATGAGGTTATAGAAGCCATGTTGCAGTAAACTGATTTTTTTTCGTCTTAAAGCGCGCATGTTGGGTGAGCATGAAGGTGACTTATTGTAATTCAGCTACTTATCGCTCTTTGGGACTTATGCTATTGCAACTGTATGATAAGCAATTGGATGAGACCGATGAGGAAGCCTAACACGCCACCGAGCAGCTCTATGAATTTGAATTCTTTTTTCATGATAGAAAAGAGTATTTCTTCGAGCTTGTCGGAAGAAAAAGCAGATACTTTTTGGGCTACGATTTTTTCTATGTCGATGTCTTTTTCCAGCCTGTCTGCATAGTTGTTGAGGATATCGGGTAGGATATGCTGAAATTCCTGATGTAAGGTGTTCTTGATTTTTGCCTTGGTGTCGCTGTTGAGAAACATAGCCAGCATGGGCATGGCAGTTTTTAGTTTTATTTCCATAAAATCCTCCAGCTTTTCGTCCAGCACTTTGTTGATCTCCACAGCCGACGAGGTGCTGGTAAACCTGTCTTTGATGTCATTGAACGAAAACAATTCGCTGGAAACTATCTTACCAAGCCGTTCGGCAAGCAAATCTTGCCTTTTGGGGAAGATTCCCTGTATGCTGAAAAGAAAAAGATTCACTTTTTTCTTGGGGTGAAAGAGCATTTTGATGGCGAGAAAATTGGTGACCCAGCCTGTGATGGCCGCAATAAAGGGAAGCGTATATATCAACATCTACTATCTTTTTCTTACGAGCCGCAATATTATGCCAAAACGGGTTATTAATCAAGTTGAAGACCAGGAGCCGGTCTGGATCCGTACCTTAAAGCTTGGTGTTTTGTGCTATATTTGCCGTGCATTGTACGATGTTTTTTATGGTAAGGCGCATATTTGTTATCCTTTTTTTTCTCCTCGCTTTTTTTCAGGTATTTGGGCAGCAAAAGGGCCGAAGGCCTAAAGTAGGCCTGGTATTGAGTGGCGGCGGCGCCAAAGGCCTGGCCCATATTGGTATAATCAGGGCTATGGAAAAGGCCGGTCTTACCCCAGACTATGTGACAGGCACCAGCATGGGCAGCATAGTGGGTGGCCTGTACAGCATTGGCTACACCGCCGATGAAATTGAGAAAATTTCTAAAGAAATAGTTTGGGATGCCGTACTGAGCAATAAGATTCCGCTAAACGAAATCACCTTCGAAGAAAAGGAATACTATGGCCGGTACATTGCCGAGTTGCCCATCGATGGCATCAAGGTGGGCCTGCCCCGTGGCCTGATCGAAGGTCAGCAGCTTTCGGAATTGCTGTCGAGGCTGACCCGGACGGTTCACGACATCGAAGATTTCAGCAAACTGCCTATTCCATTTGCCTGTGTGGCAGCCGACATCGCTACAGGAGAGCCGGTGGTGCTCGACCATGGATCATTTCCCCGGGCCATTCGTGCCAGCATGTCCATTCCTACGGTCTTTACGCCGGTAGAAATAGACGGCAGGCTTTTGGTAGATGGTGGCCTGGTACGCAATTTTCCTGTAGAAGAGGTCAAAGCAATGGGTGCCGACATTGTTATTGGTGTTTTTGTGAGCAGTGACCTCAATACCAAGGAAGAATTAAACAACCTGATCGCTGTACTTACACAATCTGCCTTTGTGACCAGCGCACTCGATTCGCGCAGGCAAAAGGAAATGGTGGATATCTACATAGAGCCCAAATTGTCGGAGTTTAACACAGGAAGTTTCAATTTGTGTCCGGATATTATCAAAAAGGGAGATGAAATGGGGGAGCAATTTTTCCAGACTTTCAAAAACCTGGCAGATTCGCTGGCATTGCTGGGACCGCCACCTGCCGTATATAAAATGCCGCAAAAAAACGAATACCTGATTACCGAGATAAATATCATTGGAAACCAACAAATATCTTCGAACCAGATAAAACGCAAAATGAAGGTTGAAGAAGGTTCCATTCTTTCTATCGACGAAATCGAAAAGCAGATTTCGCTGATTTACGGCACACGGTTTTTTGATAAGGTAGAATATGAGATAGTACGCCATGGCCCCATCAGCGAATTGAACATTATTGTGCAGGAGGCTCCCGATGGATATCTGAAGCTTGCCGTGCAATATGATTCGGAAAATGATGTGGGGATTTTGTCAAACATTACCTATCGCAACCTGCTCTTGCCCAATACACGCGCCTTGCTGGAATTTAACCTTTCTAAAAATCCGAGCCTCGATTTAAACTACCTGATGTACATAGGCGAAAAGCAAAATGCAGGTATAATGCTGGGTTTGGAATACCTCAACAACACCCTGCCTTTTTATGAAGACAATATTGAAATATCAAGATTCGATTCAGACTTCAGCAAATTTTTTTTTCAGGTGCAATCTACCAGTTTCAGGAATTTTGCGTTTGGCGGAAGGCTCCAAATGGAGTTTTCTGACCTTAGCCCCCGGGTAGGAGAGTTGGGGCGGGTCATTCAGCGTATTCAAAACAGGGACATTGGCGCAGAGTTGTACCTGGAATTCAATGATATGGATCGAAGATATTATCCCAGCAAGGGCAACCAGCTTTCGCTTTTGTTTAAGCAGGTGTTTCAGGTAAAAAACAAGATTTCTCAATACAGTGAAGACTCTGTCTCACGAACCCAATTTACCATAGAGCAATTTCTCGATCCTTTTGTGGCTTTTGAATGCCACTATACTTTTGCCCTTCCGTTGAGCGGGCGCTTTTCACTAATTTCAAACAATTCGTTCGTGCTCAGCACCCTGCCAGATCCGCTTTACAATATTGCTGACTATTATTTTTTGGGTGGCTTCAACCCCAACTATCCCAATGCATCTCCATTTTGGGGCGTTTACGACAAGGAGTTCTTGGCACCAAATTTCTTCTATACCGCGCTGGGTTTACAGTATGAGTTGTTTAATAATGTGTACCTCACTGCCATGAGCAACTATCTTGATGTGCAATATCCTATGGATTTGCTCTACAACATACAGGTAGACAACTATCTGGATGGCAAAAAAAGACGGCTAGGCTATGGTTTGTCATTGGGCTATAACAGTCCACTGGGGCCGATCTCATTTTCTATGGCGCGCGATACATCATATGGCAAGGTGCTAGCCAACATCAATTTTGGTTTTTGGGTGCGGTAAATGCGGCTTCCGGTCAGCAGCCTGGTTTAGTGGGCTTCCAGCCAGTTTTGACCAAAGCCGAGGCCTACCTCCATAGGCACGGCCAGTTCAATGGCGGATTTCATAAAATGCGGTATGCGTTCAGCCATCAGATCCTTTTCGCTCTCATGCACGTCAAATACAAGTTCATCATGCACTTGCAAGATCATTTTGGATTGTAGTTTTTCTGCTTTCATCCACCGGTGAATGTTGATCATGGCCACTTTAATCATGTCTGCGGCACTGCCCTGGATGGGCGCATTGATTGCGTTGCGCTCGGCCATGCCACGCATGGTGGCGTTTTTAGAATTGATATCGCGAAGATATCGCCTTCTGCCCAAAACAGTTTCTACGTACTCGTGCTCTCGTGCATCGTTAATTACCTGATCCATATAGGCCTTTACCGATGGGAACTCTTCGAAGTAGGCATCGATAATGTCGGCGGCTTCCCTTCTGGGAATGCCGAGTCGCTGTGACAATCCAAACGCTGATATCCCGTAGATGATGCCAAAATTGGCTGTTTTGGCTTTTCTCCGCATATCGGCATCGACGTGTTCCAGCGCCACCCCGAAAATCTTACTTGCGGTAGTGGCATGGATGTCGCGGCCAAGAGCAAAGGCTTCCATCATGCTTTCATCTTTGGCGAAAGCCGCCATAATCCTCAACTCAATCTGCGAATAATCGGCAGCCATGAGCATAAAATCAGCACTTCGCGGTATAAATGCCTTTCTGATCTCGCGGCCTTTTTCGGTCCGTATCGGAATATTTTGCAAATTAGGGTTGGTGCTGCTCAGCCTACCGGTGGCGGCCACAGCCTGGTTGTAAGAGGTGTGGATCCTCCCGTCTTTTTTGCTGATCAGGGCTGGCAGGGCATCTACATAGGTAGATTTAAGTTTTTGAAGCTCGCGAAAATCAAGGATTTTAGCCGCTATAGGGTGTTGCGTGGCCAGGCCAGCCAATATTTCTTCTCCGGTGGCATATTGGCCGGTCTTGGTTTTTTTGGTTTTGTCGATCAATTGCAACTTGTCAAAGAGCACTTCGCCCAGTTGCTTGGGCGAGGCGATATTGAACCTGACCCCGGCGATTTCATAAATTTCCTTTTCTACCTCCAGGCTCGATATCTCCAGTTCTTCCGATAGCTGCTTCAGGGTGGCCTCATCTACCTTCACCCCTTCGTATTCCATATCGGCCAGCACATTGAGCAATGGGATTTCGACATGATAGAGCAGGTTTTCCAGCTCTTTTTCTTTTACTATGGGTTCGAAAACCTGTTTCAGTTGTAGTGTCACATCGGCATCTTCTCCGGCATATTGTGCGACTTTTTCTACATCAGCATCGCGCATGGAGCCCTGGGCGGCACCTTTTTTCCCGATGAGGGTCTGGATGGAAACCGGCGAATAATTGAGGTAAGTTTCAGACAATACGTCCATATTGTGCCGCATGTCGGGCTCAAAGAGATAGTGTGCCAGCATGGTGTCAAACATTTTGCCCCTCACCTCTACGCCATAGTTTTTCAATACCAAGATGTCGTATTTTAGGTTTTGACCAACTTTGGCAATGGACTCGTTTTCCAATACCGGCCTGAGCAACTCGACAATCTCCATACAAGCCTGCTGGTTTGCCGGTACCGGTATGTAGTATGCCTCGCCTGTCACGTAGGAGATGGCAATGCCCACCAGAGACGCTTCGCGGGCATCTACGCTGGTGGTTTCTGTATCGAAGCAAAATTCCTGTTGTTTCTCCAGGTAGCCGGCCAGCTTTTTCACCATGTTTGGCGTGTCGATCAGGTGATAGTCATGGGCTGTGTTATACAGATTTTTCTTTTCGACTGCTGCCGCAACGATTTCTTCTTTGGCGCTGGGTTTCATCTCTGTCGATCCGGTGCTTTCACCAAACATGCTCAGTTGGGTATTTTCCGGTTTGATGGCGCCGCCGGTCGCCTCGCCAAAGATCCGCGATGCCAGCGTTCGAAATTCCAATTCTTCAAACAACTGTTTGAGACCTGCCTCATCAAATCCCTGATACTCAAGAACATTTTCTTCAAATTCAATGGGCACGTCCTGAATGATGGTGGCCAGTTTTTTTGAAAGCAGACCTTGCTGGGCAAAATTCACCACATTTTCTTTTTGCTTACCTTTTAGTTGCTCGCTATTGGCGATCAGGTTTTCTACCGAGCCATATTCCTTGAGTAATTTTACGGCAGTTTTGGCGCCAATGCCCGGTATGCCGGGAATATTGTCTGAAGCATCGCCTTGTAAGCCTAGGATATCCCGCACCTGATCCACATGTTCTATATCAAATTTGTCCAGAACCTGCTGCACCCCGAGCACATCCACCGAGTTGCCCATAAAGGCGGGCTTATACAAGTAAATATGTTCCTCCACCAGCTGTGCGTAGTCTTTGTCCGGGGTCATCATAAAGACCTCATAGCCTTTTTTGCATGCTTTTTGGCAAGGGTGCCAATCACATCATGGCCTCAAAGCCGGGTTTTTCAAGTATGGGAATATTAAAGCATTTCACCAATTGCTTCACGATGGGGATACCTGTTCTTATATCTTCGGGCGCCTCTTCGCGTTGGGCCTTATAAGCCGGAAACATTTCGTGACGAAAGGTAGGGCCTGGCAGGTCAAATGCCACACCGATATGGGTGGGCTTTTCTTTATTGAGAATTTCGATCAGCGAGTTGGCAAATCCCAGAACCACACCTGTGTTGAGGCCTTTGGAATTGATCCTTGGATTTTTACTAAAAGCAAAATGCGCTCTGAAGATTAACGCCATTGCATCGAGCAGGAATATTTTTTTTTGAGCCTGGGCCATGAGTTGCTTATTATTTGAAATATTGGAAATGACCAAATTTAATTTAGTCCTTGAAGTAAACGTAAGTATAAACGATTTAACAAATCTTACAAAACTATTCTCAAACCCGCTTACTACAGTTAGTTGCCTGCCCGCCTCACAAGGATAAGCGCGATATCAAAATCCATAGGTTTTTTGAGCATTTGTGTTGCAAACGGCATCATTCGTTGTAGATGGTAAACAAAACAGTTTCGCCGACAGCCTGTAGGGTTTGTTTGTCAATGATGTCCATATTGTCGCGATGGGTATGGTGATAATCGCCAAAATAAAAACTGGGCGAAGTGGGCTTGTATTCCACTATATCGATGGTAGGGATTTTAGCATCCCGGTTTATAAATATATGATCGTCGGTGATGCCCGGGCTGTTGCTATTTACAAAATAGTTGGAATAGCCAAGGCTACGGGCTATATCCCAGACCCTTTTCACTACTTTGGGGGCAAACTGCATCGAACCGCCCTCTTTATGGAATTCGGCATTTTTTCCGCCTACCATATCGAGCACTATACCGTAGTAGGCCGCATAGCCGGGCACATGTGGGTTTTTTGCCCAATACTGAGAGCCCAGGCACCACCATATTTGCATCAGTCCATTTTTGAAGGGTACATTTTCTATATCTTCATGTTCGCCATAGTCTTCGCCATCGAAAAAGATGATGTCAATGCCTGTATTGGGCATTTCGTTGTTGCCTAGTATTCTGGCGACTTCCAGCAGCACGCCTACTCCGCTGGCTCCGTCGTTGGCTCCGTCGATTGGCAGGTATCTGTCTTCAAAATCTTTGTCTGCAAAAGGCCGTGTGTCCCAGTGTGCGGCCAGCAACACCCGTTTTTTGGCCGAAAGATTATAACTGGCTACGATATTTTTCAGGTGTAAAATGCTGCCATCATAAGCCTGCTCACTAAATTCCTGCGTGGTCACTTTGGCGCCAAATCGTTTCAGTTGTGCTTCCAGGTAATTGCCGCACCTAAGGTGCGGATCGGTATTTGGCACCCTTGGGCCAAATTCCACCTGTTTTTTTATAAAATAATAAGCAGAGTCATTGTTGAATGAAGGCACTGTTATCGCTTTTTTGACCACATGTGCTGTCGAATGGTCTATGGACTTGTTGCTGCTTTCGCAAGCGAAAAAGGCAAGAATCACCAGAAATAAGGTATAAGCAGTCCTTCCCATCATAGCTCTTCGTATGCCCAACCTACCCCATCTTTCATATCTTTCAGCGCCACGCCGTGCGCTTTGAGCCTGGCCCTTATTTCATCTACTTTTTCATAGTCTCTTGTCGCCTTGGCTTGTTTGTACAAATCTATGACAATGTCGATTATGCCTTCGGTATCTTTTGGTTTTTCTTCCAGCAGCCCAAGGATATCTTCGACAAATACTACATAAGTTTTAATCAGTTTGTCGAAAGCTTCCTTGCCTAATGTATTGGCCTTCAAAGCTCCTGTGGAGATCGAATTTATTTTTTGAGGAGGTTGAACAACTGAGCTATGGTTTTGGCCGTGTTGAAGTCGTCATTGATGGCACGGTAGCAATTGTCGATAATTCCATCAATTTGAGCCATGGCCCCTGCATCGATGCTGATCGATTCATCGTGGGCAAATTGCAACTTTTTTGCTAGAACCAGTCCGTTGATGATCTTTTTGTACCCTTTGGCGGCGGCTTTGAGTGCATCATTAGAAAAATCGAGCGTGCTGGAGTAGTGCGACTGCAACATGAAAAACCGAACCGTCATGGGGCTATAGGGTTCGGAGAGCAGTGGGTGGGAACCGGTCACCAACTGGTGGGGCAAGAAAGAATTACCTAGCGATTTGCTCATTTTTTGCCCGTTTACCGTCAGCATATTGGTATGCAGCCAGTACTTTACCGGCTGTTTGCCATGGGCGCCTACCGATTGGGCGATTTCGCATTCGTGGTGCGGAAATTTCAAGTCCATGCCCCCACCGTGAATGTCAAAAGTTTCGCCCAGGTATTTAGAGCTCATTACCGAGCACTCGAGGTGCCAGCCCGGAAAGCCCATGCCCCAGGGCGACTTCCAACGCATAATGTGCGCCGTGCCGGCATTTTTCCATAGGGCAAAATCCACACTGTTTCTCTTTTCTTCCTGGCCATCCAACTGCCGCGATCCCGTCTGCAGCTCTTCCAGTACCCGGCCAGAGAGCACGCCATATTTTTCAGTTTGGTTGTATTTGGCCACATCAAAATATACGGAGCCATTCACTTCGTAGGCCAGGCCTTTTGCCATGAGCGTTTCTATCATCTGTATCTGCTCCTGTATGTGGCCGATGGCGCTGGGCTCAATGTCAGGGTCGAGGATGTTGAACATCGACATTACACGATGAAAATCGTTGGCATATCGCTGCACGATTTCCATTGGTTCCAGGTTTTCCAGCTTGGCTTTTTTGCTTATTTTGTCTTCTCCCTCATCCGCGTCGCTTTCCAGGTGACCCACATCGGTAATATTGCGCACGTAGCGCACCTTGTAGCCCAGGTGCCTGAGGTAGCGGTAAATAATGTCGAAACTCAGGAAAGTGCGCACATTTCCAAGATGAACATCGCTATAAACCGTTGGTCCACAGACATACATGCCCACAAAGGGAGGATTGATGGGTTCAAATTTTTCCTTATCCTTGTCAGGGAATTGTAAACGCTCAATTGATTTTGCATGGCGCAAATTTAAGAAAAATGATATTTTTTGATAATAAAAATAAATATCGCATCGGGACAATTCGCAGACCACTGTGCTTTACCTCAATTAAAATGATGGTTGCCTTGCATATAAAATTTGTTTTGCAATGCAAATTATTTACCTTTGCATCGAAATTTGAACTGAGCCTGAGGGGACCAAAGTCCCCTTTTTTAATGGCTCAAAATAGAAAAAATGGATTTACATAACGAGATTAGTAAGCTGGTAGAACAGTATATTGACGATGATGGGGTTTTCATGGTCGAAGTCAATATAAAAGGCAAGCCCGGTAATCTAAAAATCCAGGTGTTTATCGACGGGGATGATTTGCTGGACGTGGAGGCGTGCTCAAAGGTGAGCAGGAAGCTCACCAGCGAGTTGGAAGAAAAGGAAATGATCGATGGCCGGTATGTGGTAGAGGTTTCTTCGCCCGGAGTGGACAAGCCGCTCAAATTTCTGAGGCAATATCAAAAGCATATAGGCAGAGAACTGGAGGTGCACACCCAAAATGGCCAAAAACACCAGGGAGTGCTGCTCAGCGTGGCCAGTGACACCATAGAACTTTCTGTTAAATCGGGCAAGGTAAAAAAGGAAATCAAAAGTGAGACTTTGAAATTGCCATTTGGCGAAATTGAAAAGGCAACTGTAGTTTTGAGGTTTTAATACGAAAATAATTGTAGTATATATATAAAAACGATGGATCACTCAAATTTAATTGAATCGTTTGCCGATTTTGCTCGGCATAAAAATGTAGATCGTCCAACAATGATCAGGATATTGGAGGATGTTTTCCGCACGATGATCAAGAAGAAATATAAGACCGATGACAATTTTGATATTATCATCAATGCTGATAAAGGTGATTTGGAAATCTGGAGATTTAGGGAAATAGTAGACGACAACTCAGAGGATATCTGGGATTATGATAAGATCAGCCTCACCGAAGCACGAAAAATAGAACCGGACTTTGAAATAGGTGAAGAAGTTGCCGAAGAAATAAAGCTGCTCGATTTTGGCCGCCGGGCCGTAATGACCGCTCGCCAGACTTTGATTCAAAAAATCAAAGACCTGGAAAAGGACAATTTGTTTTTGAAATACAAAGACCTCGTCGGCGAAATCATCGTAGGCGAAACCTACCAGGTAATGCAGAAGGAAGTACTGCTGATAGACGCGGAAGGCAACGAACTCAACCTGCCCAAGGTAGAGCAAATACCCAAAGACAGGTTTAGAAAAGGAGATTCGGTTCGTGCCATTGTACACAGGGTGGAGATGGTAAACGGCAACCCAAAGATTGTGCTTTCACGTACCAGCACCACCTTCCTGGAGCGCTTGTTCGAGAACGAAGTGCCCGAAGTGTTTGACGGGCTCATCACCATCAAAAAGGTGGTGCGCGAACCAGGCGAAAGGGCCAAAGTGGCCGTAGAGTCGTACGACGATCGTATAGACCCGGTTGGTGCCTGTGTGGGAATGAAAGGTTCGCGGATACACAGCATCGTGCGCGAATTGCAAAATGAAAATATCGATGTAATCAATTACACCGACAACCTCGAACTCTACATCAGCCGGGCCCTGAGCCCCGCCAAAATATCGAACATTAAAGTAGAAGCTGATGAAGGACGTGTCTCGGTATATCTAAAACCGGATCAGGTTTCGCTGGCTATAGGCAAAGGCGGCCACAATATTAAGCTGGCCAGTAAGCTGGTAGGGTTAGAAATCGACGTATTCAGGGATTTGCAAGGTGGTGAAATGGACGAAGATGTGGATTTGGAAGAATTTGCTGATGAAATCGAAGGATGGGTAATCGATGAATTTAAGCGGATAGGTCTGGATACCGCAAAAAGCATTTTGGCCCTCTCACTGGAAGACCTCACCAGGCGGTCGGATCTGGAAGAAGAGACCATACTGGAGGTGTTAAAAATAATCAAGCAGGAATTTGAATAGACCTCGCTGGAACAATAACAATATAAAAATTCAATTTGATGGCAGAACGAATGATGAGACTAAGCCAGGTAGCAAGGAAACTCAATATAGGTAAAAATACCATTATTGAATTCCTCGATTCCAATGGCTTTAAAATCGAGGACAATCCCAACTTCAAAATCAATGGAGATCAACTGGATTTGCTCTCTAAAGAATTTGCTGATTCGGCGCTTGACAAAGAAGAAGCGTCCAGCCTATCTATTGGCTCTAAGCACACCGAGAATATTGTCATCGATTCCGAAAGCGAACACGCCTACCCGGGCAACAACGATGATGAAGAAGAAATCCTGATAAAGGGCAATCAATACGAGAAAAAAGAAGAAGTAAAACCAAGCTCAGAATCTGTTCCTGCCGAAGATAAATCTGAGAAACAATACGTCTCCGAATCGCCAAAACTCCAGGGCATAAAAGTAATTGGTAAAATAGACCTGGATAAGAAAAAAGCTACACCAAAGCCAGAAGAAACGCCAAAAGCACCGGCGAAGGAAGAGGCAAAAGAACAGCCGGCTCCGGAAACAGTGAAACCAGAGGAAAGCAAAAAAGAAGAAACACCATCCGGCACGGAAGCTCCGCAAACTCCGAAAGCTCCTGAAGTGCCCGTGGCCCGGGAGACAACAGAGCTTCCTGAAAAGAAAGAGCCAAAAATTGAAATAGTTCCTGAGCAAAAAGTACAACCTGAGGAGTCGCTGGTAGAAAAACCAAAAGATGAAGTAATAGCCGCCAAAGCTGAAACGCTAAAAGGCCTAAAAGTGCTGGGAAAAATTGAGCTGCCCAAGAAGGTGGAAAAACCAGTTGCTTCATCTGACGACAGCAAAGACAAGAAAAAGAAAAAAAGACCTCGAAAGCGTCTACGCAAAGAAGAACCCGGACAAAAACCTGCTGCGCCAGAAAGCAGAACCGTGCAGCCAGCGGCTGGTGCCTTAAAGAAAAAGGACACCAGGAAGACACGCACCCAAAAGGAGGAGCCTTCTGAAAAAGAAATTCAAGAGCAAATAAAAGCCACCCTTGCCAAGCTCAGTGGTTCGGGCAAACCAAACCAGATCAACAGGTCAAAGTACCGACGTGAAAAAAGGTCTGCCATTGCCGAAGCCCACGAGCAGGAAATGCTTCGTGAACAGCAAGATTCCAAAATACTGAAGGTTAACGAATTCATCTCTGCCAATGACCTGGCATCTTTGATGGACGTTTCGGTAAATAAAATCATCTCTGCCTGTATGGGATTGGGCATGTTCGTATCCATCAATCAGCGTCTCGATGCCGAGGCCATTACCATAATCGCCGATGAATTTGGCTATTCGGTTGAATTTGTGGACGACGAAGAAAATCTTGACGTGGAGCTGGAAGAAGACAGGGAAGAAGATCTCGAAGACCGCGCACCGATTGTCACCATTATGGGTCACGTCGATCATGGAAAAACATCCCTGCTCGACTTTATCAGAAGTTCTAAAGTAACCGAAGGGGAAGCAGGCGGTATCACCCAGCACATTGGCGCATATGACGTTACCACCAAAAGTGGCAAACGTATAGCCTTTCTCGACACACCAGGCCACGAGGCATTCACCGCCATGAGGGCGCGAGGCGCCAAGCTTACCGATATAGTAGTAGTAGTGGTGGCAGCAGACGACAACGTAATGCCCCAAACCAAAGAAGCGATCAACCATGCCATGGTGGCAGATGTGCCTATCATCATCGCCATCAACAAAATAGATAAACCAGGGGCAAACCCGGATAAAATCAGAGAAGAGCTGGCAGGTATCAACATATTGGTAGAAGAGTGGGGTGGAAAGTACCAAAGTCAGGAAATATCGGCCAAAACCGGACAGGGCATAGAAGACCTGCTCGAAAAGGTATTGCTCGAAGCCGAACTGCTCGAATTAAAAGCCAACAAAAACAAAAATGCAGTTGGCACCGTTGTGGAAGCCGAGCTTGATAAGGGCCGAGGTTATGTCACTACCGTGCTGGTGCAGTCTGGCACCCTCAAGGTGGGCGATGTTATTTTGGCCGGATCGCATTTCGGCAAGGTAAAAGCCATGTACGACCATAGGGGAAATAAGGTAAAGGCCGCCATTCCATCTACTCCGGTGTTGGTACTCGGTCTGGATGGTGCCCCCCAGGCAGGCGACAAATTTAATGTGATGGATAGCGACCGTGAAGCCAGGGATATAGCCAATAAGCGCGAACAGTTGCAAAGAGAGCAGGGACTTCGTACCAAGAAACACATCACATTGGATGAAATCGGACGAAGGTTGGCTATTGGTTCTTTCAAAGAGCTTAATATCATTATCAAAGGCGATGTGGACGGTTCGGTCGAAGCGCTTAGCGATTCGCTGTTGAAACTATCAACCGAAGAAGTTCAGATCAACATCAAGCACAAAGGAGTTGGCCAGATTAGTGAATCCGATGTGTTGCTTGCCTCGGCTTCAGATGGCATCATCGTTGGCTTCCAGGTGCGCCCATCGGTAGCTGCGCGAAGATTGGCCGAGCAGGAAGAAATAGAGATCAGACATTATTCGGTCATTTACGATGCTATCAACGAGATCAAAGACGCGATGGAAGGTATGCTCGCGCCAGAATTTGAAGAGGTAATCACCTCTAATGTGGAGGTGCGCGAAGTATTTAAAATCTCCAAGGTAGGCACTATAGCAGGCTGCATGGTGACGGATGGTACCATCAAACGTAACAACAGGATCAGAGTGGTGCGTGATGGCATCGTTATTTTCACTGGCGACATCGATGCACTAAAAAGGTACAAAGATGACGTCAATGAAGTGAAGAAAGGCTTTGAATGTGGAATAAGAATCAAAAATTTCAATGATATCAGGATGGATGACGTAATCGAAAGTTTTGAGCAAAAAGAGGTGAAGAGAACATTATAATAGATTTAAATGTGCTGTTTTGATTTAACAATAGGGTTATTTTAATTAGATTTAACAACGCGACAACATATATGATCAGTTTTAAATTTATTCTGAGCTTTTTGCCTGGTCTGCTATTTCCGCTGCTGCAACCAATAGAAGGGGGGCCGTTGCCGGGAGATGGGGAAGCGCAAACGCCCATCACCCAAGGCATTATTCTTTTGGTCTTATCTGCCATTGGCTTAGGAATAAAAACATTTAATAAAAAGTACAAGAAATAGGACGCCTACGCAGCATTACCTACAACTTCATCAGATTACTTTTTAAGGAAAATGTATTCATAGCGCTTTGCGGCTTGGTTTTTTTTGCTTCCGGAAATTTACCGGCTTTTCACAGCTTCCCCCCACTTGTAATATCCAGCCTTGTTTTTTGGTCTACCCTGCTCATCTACCAGATCAATACCAAAGCTAAAATCAATATTAGTGTTCAGGCATTGCACCGTTCCTCGCTTCGTTTTTCTAGCCAGCAAGGCACGGCTATCATCATCTTGCTGGTCATTGTTTTTGGTCATGTCCCCTTTTTACAAGCAACTACCATTGTTTTTTTGTTCCACCTGGGCATCATCTCTATTTTATACAATGTCCCCGACAGACACGCAGGTCATCCATTCCTTCCCCTTCGGTTTATTCCGGTGCTCAAGATTTTCCTTATCGCCTATGTATGGGCAGCGCTTGCGTCACTGCTGCCGGGGGTCATTGCGCGACAGCCACTTTGCTCCACATTCTATGTTTACTCCTTTGTGTCCCATTTCAGCTTTATATTGGCCATCACCCTTCCATTCGATATTCGAGATTATAAAGCAGACCAGCTCAGCCAATTGGTTACCATACCTCAGCTCATTGGCCTTGTTCCCACTAAGATATTGGCTTTGCTGTGCCTTGGTGTATTTGCAGCCTTTGCGCGCAGCCATATTCACCCGGTATATTTTATTGTTTTTTTAAGTATCACTGCACTTTTGATTTTGTTTGCTTCCGCGCAAAGGCATAGGCTCTATTATGTTTTTTGCCTCGATGGCACTATTATCCTATATTTTATTGCCATAACTTTATCCGTAATATAATCGATAAAATCCATGGAGGCACTTTCAGCATTAGCGATCAAAGAAGCAGCGGAGCGCATTGCCCCTTTTGTCCATCGTACATCCATACTTACTTCGCATGGTTTAAACCTTATGACAGGTGCCGAATTGTATTTTAAGTGCGAAAACTTCCAAAAAGTGGGTGCCTTCAAATACCGCGGCGCCACCAATGCATTGCGCCAGCTAACGGAAGAACAGTTGAAGAATGGTGTTGCCACTCATTCATCGGGCAATCACGCCCAGGCGCTGGCCCTGGCGGCTCAGTTAAAAGGTGTGCCTGCCTACATTGTAATGCCAGAAAATGCCCCCCGGAGTAAAAAATATGCCGTATTGGGCTACGGAGCCCATGTGATTGATTGCGAGCCTGGCCAGATCCATCGTGAGACCGCACTGGACAAGGTGATATCGGAAACCGGTGCCTGGTTTATCCACCCTTACAACGACCGGAGCATCATTGCCGGGCAGGCAACCTGCGCTCTGGAGCTGATAAGGGATGCGCCGCATTTGGATTTTATCCTTGCTCCGGTTGGGGGCGGTGGACTCTTGAGTGGCACTGCCCTGGCCGTTGGCTACTTCTCGCCCGGTTCCCGTACCCTGGGAGCAGAGCCCAGTGGTGCAGACGATGCTTATCGATCGCTTGTGGCAGGAAAAATCGTTCTATCTATCGATCCAAAAACCATCGCCGACGGCCTGTTGACCAGCCTCGGTACAGAAACGTTTCCTATCATCTACAGGCAAGTGGATCGCATACTCACTGTCGGGGAGTTCGCCATAGTAGAGGCTATGAAATTGATCTGGCAACGATTAAAGATAGTGGTAGAACCATCTGCCGCCGTGCCCCTTGCGGCAGTTTTGGGAAATGAGGAACTATTTCGCAATAAAAAGGTGGGGATCATCCTTTCGGGAGGTAATGTCGATTTGGACAAATTGCCATTTAAATGATGACAAAAGCATGAAGCCGGCAGGGGGGCGTTTTTTTATGATTGTTGCATGGTTGGTAATTGAGCACTTCCCGGTGACGCGTATGAAAGGAATGAACTCAGTGATCAGTAACCGGCAACAACTCAGTTTTTGTTCTTTTTCAGTGATTTGAAAAATTGAGCCCAGGCAAAGGGATTCAGAAGGGGATTGTATCGCGGACCATACCCATCGTGAAGGTATTCGGTTTGCTGTTGCATAAAGAAGCGATGATTCATACTGCCATCCATGGGCATGTTCCTGTAAATTTCTGCAAGTAAGGCCGGATTCAGGTTGGCGTCCATATTGTTGATATCACCCTGATTGGGCAACCTGTAGGCCAAAACCGCGTCTTTAAAAATCTCTTCGGTAGGAAAAAGCAGAACTTCAAGTTCGGGCAGATAGGTAGTATCTTCCTCCAATGGTATGATCATGGTAAAACTGTCATCGTCCTGAAATGGGATTTTCACGCTTTTTTTACGGTATCCGACCACGCTCACCACTACGCTGTCTCCCTCCAATACCGGAAAAGAAAAGTATCCGTAGTAGTTGGTGGTGGTACCTCGGCCGCCTTTGGGCACATACACGTGAGCGCCCATGATTCCCATGAGTGTATCAGGTGAAGAAACCACGCCGGAAAACTGGACGACATCGGGTTTTTCCTGCTGCGCCTGCACCATTTGCGTAGAAATGAGATGCAAAAACAATCCAAAAAGAAGAATGAATGCTATGTTCCTAGAGCTTGCCACAAATCCCAAATTATGTCCTAAAATTACTTCAAAGAATAAGAAAGGACAATTTATTTAACTTAATTTAACAATTACGTATATAATCGCAGAACCAGGAAATTGTTTCTTATTTGACTTAATACCGCTTATTCGGCAGATGAAACTAAAAAATTTAAGCCTCACTTACAGCAGCAGAATATTTAAAGCGCTTTCAGAAGAATCGCGTGTGCGGATCATCAATTTGCTGCATCACCACGGCGAAATGTGCATCTCTGATATCGAGCAAATACTGGATTTTACCCAAACCAAAACTTCGCGGCACATGTCTTACCTCAAAAATGCGGGCATGGTCGGTTACCGCAAATCTGACCAATGGATTTTTTATTATATCCAGGACGAGGTACAGGGTCTGCTGGGTCAGATATGGAACTATGTGGAAAAAGACCAGGTGCTGACCAAAGACATCCAAATATTTGAAGTGATGTACAGCAACCGTGAACTGGCTGCTTATAAGCACAAACAAAGTAGCAGGGAAATCGGTTCTTAGGGTGCAATAAATTATCTTTGCGCCAGCTTTCAGAAAAACCAATCCACCATGGAAGCCATCATCCTTACTTCCCGTGTTGAGAAAATTGTACTTCAGACCCATACTGCCACAGTGGGATATTGGATATGTTTTACCAATGAAAATATATTGACTTGAAAAAATACAAACACTTGTTCTTTGACCTTGACCATACCCTCTGGGATTATGATGTAAATACCTCCGAAGCAATTTTGGAAGTCTATGCCTATTTTGATATGGCCAAATGGTCGTTTTTCACCTTCGAACAGTTCGTCACGGTTTTTCATGAAGTCAATAACTTCTTGTGGGACAGATTTAACCATGGAAAGCTGGATAGACTCACACTCAGAAACGAGCGATTCAAAATGATACTGACCAGATTGGGTGTGCAAGCGCACGAAATCCCGGTGGGGATAGGAGAAAAATATCTGGAACTCGCTCCCATCAAGGCAAAGGTAATTCCCTATACCCTCGAAATTTTGGAGTACCTCAAGCCCAACTACAACATTCATATCATCTCCAATGGCTTCGACGATGTGCAGGCTTCCAAATTGCTTGCTTCCAAAATCCATCACTATTTCGATAAAATTGTCACCTCCGACAGCTCTAAATTCAGAAAGCCCCAAAAGGAGATTTTCGAACATGCGATGACTTTGACAGGCGCAAGCCTGGCCGATGCCATTATGATCGGCGATAATTTGGATACCGATATTTCCGGGGCTCAAAATGCCCGGATGGATCATATCTTTTTCAATCCCAAAAAGTTGGTGCATCATCTAAAAGTCACCTACGAAATCAACTCCCTGCAGCAGATCATGAATATACTGTAAAAGGCTTTGGCTCAGCCCCCAATTCCTTAAATTTGTAACAATCTCTAACTAATAAACTGAATTATCATGTTAAAAGGATTTTTCGACGTGCCGATACCGAAAAACGAACCTGTATTGAACTATACGCCAGGGTCGAAGGAAAAGGCAGAACTCAAAACCATGCTGGGAAAATTGAAATCCCAGGTGATCGATATTCCCATGTATATTGGCGGGGAAGACATCAGGACAGATAATCTTAAGCCATTGAGCCCGCCACATGACCATCAGCATGTCATTGCGCACTACCACCATGGCGATGCCGGCCATGTGGAATTGGCCATAAATGCTGCCCTCAATGCTAAAGACGAATGGGAGAGCCTTTCGTGGGAACACCGGGCCAGCATCTTTCTGAAGGCTGCCGACCTGATCGCCGGGCCATACCGGGCCAAACTCAATGCGGCCACCATGTTGGGGCAATCGAAAAGTGTGTACCAGGCCGAAATCGATTCTGCCTGTGAGCTCATTGACTTTCTGCGTTTCAATGTCAGCTACATGACTCAGATATATGCCCAGCAACCGGGCTCGTCAAAGGATGTATGGAACCGCGTAGAACAACGACCGCTGGAGGGCTTTGTCTTTGCACTCACACCATTCAACTTTACGGCCATATCGGGCAATCTGCCCACTGCCCCGGCTATGATGGGCAACGTGGTGGTTTGGAAACCTTCACGGACGCAAATATACTCGGCGCATGTATTGGTAGAAATATTTAAAGAAGCCGGACTACCGGCGGGCGTCATCAATATGGTGTTGTCAGATGGCCCCACCACAGGAGATATAGTGCTTCAACATCCTGATTTTGCCGGCATTCACTTTACCGGTAGTACCGGGGTTTTTCATGGCATATGGAAAAAAATAGGTGCCAATATCGCCAATTACAAGACCTATCCCAGAATAGTGGGCGAAACCGGAGGTAAAGATTTTATACTTGCCCACCGTACGGCCAATGCCAAAGCATTGGCCACAGCCATAGTTCGCGGAGCGTTTGAATACCAGGGACAAAAATGTTCTGCCGCTTCCAGGGCTTATATTCCCGACAATTTGTGGCCCGACGTAAAACAACTGGTCTTGAAAGATCTGGGCAATATAAAAATGGGCAACCCGGAAGATTTCACCAATTTCTTCAATGCCGTGATCGACGAAAAGGCATTTGATAAGCTGTCGGGCTTTATCGATAGAGCCAAAGAATCTCCACTCGTGGAAGTGGTGGCCGGAGGTAACTATGACAAATCGAAGGGATACTTCATTGAACCCACCATCTTGCTGACTCAGGATCCCCACTATGTGACCATGTGTGAAGAATTGTTTGGCCCCATACTGACGGTATATGTATATAATGCAGAAAATTTTGACGATGCGCTCTATCTGGTGGACAACACCTCTGCCTATGCGCTGACGGGGGCAATTTTTGCCAAAGACCGTTATGTAATCGAATATGCCTCACGCATGCTGAGAAATGCCGCGGGCAATTTCTATATCAATGACAAACCAACGGGGGCAGTAGTAGGGCAACAGCCGTTTGGCGGCGCCAGAGCCTCTGGCACCAACGACAAAGCCGGATCGATGATCAATTTGTTGAGATGGGTATCGCCCCGAACGATAAAAGAGAATTTTGTACCACCGACAGATTTCCGCTATCCATTCATGCAGGAAGAATAGTGCTAATTTGCGCTCTTGTTACGCGTCGTCCTTACTGGATAGTTGGCAAAATTTTATTTAATTAAACATAGGAAAGCCGGATTAAACCGGCTTTTTGTTTGGATTATGGATGGAATTAGTGTGTTCATCAAACCACCTTTCCCGAAGAGCAGTACGAGTTTGAGTAAATATTATCCTGAAATTCAGACCTCCGGACCTGACGTAATTGATCATGTCGCGGATTTGTAAATTAACCTTAAATTAGTACCTGGAAAAACTGTATTACTTTCATTGACCCAATGACAGATTTTTTTTACTGCATCATT
>JAAUQL010000099.1 GCA_012033595.1 Cyclobacteriaceae bacterium
AGCTTGGTTCCTGTTGGAAATATTGGCATTTGCATCTGCATATCTATAGCGTTTTGCGACAATGACAATTTACGACTTTTCGCCCTTTTTGCTATATTTCGATGGTCAAGTCAGGAGGTCTGAAATTTAAAGTAATCGAAAAAGGCCAGCCAGGTGTAGCCGGCGGTGGTGAAAAGAAGTTTTACGCTCAGATCGTAAACGGTGGCGAAGCCACGGTGGACGAACTGGTCAGGGACATTGAAAAATTCAGTGCCTTGTCTGAGGCAGACATCCGAGGCGTGATAGTGGCACTGGAGAACGTGATTCAGGAAAAACTTGCGCAAAGCAGGATCGTGAGGCTCGAAAAAATCGGCAGCCTCTACCCATCTATCAGTAGCCAGGGTGAGCTCGACCCAAAAAAGGTTTCCTCCGATTCCATCAGGAAAGTAAGCGTAAACTACCGTCCTGGTATCCGAATTCTCAAAGCCCTTGAGGAGGCCGGGTTCAGCAAACAACAATAAAACATCGGGCAGGACAGATTAAATCAAAAACCACGCGTGATTTGGACTAAAACCACGTGTGGTTTGGACTAAAACCACGTGTGGTTTGGATTGAAACCACGTGTGGTTTGGATTGAAACCACGTGTGGTTTTTTAGTGAGCCCATAAACAAGAATCATTCACCCTGCCGGATACAATAAAAATATTCATTTGCTACAATTTAATGCTCACTTCTTGAGCGAGGCTTTGTTAAACACCGATTCGGGTATATCGACGTCAAATGCTATTTGCTGCACTATAAAATCTGTCCCATCACCATCTTTGAGCATATCTCTATAGTTGATTTTTTTTGGATACCAACGACCCTGAATTTTGGCCACATCACTCATCACGGTTTTCTTAAGCAATTGGCCGCTTTTGGCATAGAGCTCTTCTTTGAGCGGAATAAAGCGCTCCTGGTCAACCCATACTTTTCGTGTCTGATAGGCCACATCCTCCACTTTGGCGCTTAGTTCCATTACCCAGGTTTTTCTACCTTCCAAATCTTCTTCGCCTAACATCCGGGGGGAGTACATTTCGGTCATTTTGCGGTCTTCCATCATATCTTCATAAGAGAGGTCCGAACCCATCACGGACTGCCTGAGCATGTGTCCCGACAGCTGAATGGTGCGGTCGGTAGATGGGGAATATATCCACAGCCGGTCATCGAGCTTGAGCATTTTGGTGCCTTTTTCTCTTTCCGGCGACAGGTATTCCGAAAAAGATTTATCAAACCCGGCTGTATATCCTTTGGAGACGATGGTTCGGTCACTGCGCTTGCCGCGAATAACCATGGCAGTGGTGCTCACCTGCGTATCGCTAACCATATTGTCATCTACTTTTTTGAGGATGGCAGCGGCATCTTGTGCATTGACCGGGAAGATGGCCAAATAGCCAATGGCAACCAGCGAAATTATCGTTTTCATATCGTACTTTGTTTTAAAACTTCTTTGAAATAATATGACTTCAAACCTGACAGGTTTTCAAAACCTGTCAGGTTTCTTCCCATAGGCCATCAGAGTTTTCAAAACCTGTCAGGTTTCTTCCCATAGGCCATCAGAGTCTTCAAAACCTGCCAGGTTTCTGCTGCAGGATTATAATTCAACAAGAAAACTACACTTCTAATTCTTTAAACAAGGCGGCAGTCTGTCTTTTGTAAATGCCTATGCCCGATAGCATATTGCCAAATACCATGGCAAACAACCCCGGAATAAATCCGATATATAGTAAGTCGGGGGTAAATCTGGCACGCAGCACGGAAGGCATCATCATGGTGCTGTTTTTCATCATGCCACTGATGTCGATGCCATGCACCTGCAGGTACCATATCCCCAATAGGCCTGTGCAGGTGCCGATCACCGAGCCGATGGCACCAATGAGTATGGCCTCGTACACCAATGTGCGATAGATGTGGCCTTTTTCTTCGCCAAGAGCAAGCCGGATCCCAAACTCCTGATAGCGCCTCAATCCCCCCAAAAGACCGGTATTCCACAAAACTATAGACATGGCAAAAACAAATATGCCTACAAATAGCAGAGAAAACATATCGACATAATCAAGGTACCCCGCGAGGTTGTTTTGATCGCGCAACGCGATCATCACCGGTGCATATTCATTTCTGACTTGCACATACCGGGAATTGAATCTGGCGGCATGGGCCAGAGCCAGGTCATCGTTATAGACATTACTTTCAAAAAAACCGAGTATTTCTCCGGTGGCATCTTCCATATCGAGCATGGTGCGCGCGTCGGAAATATCGATGATGATGGCGCCACGGTCGAGCCCGGCAGAACCAAATCGAAGGGTGCCGCTTACCGAGAAACGGTAGAAGGTAAGGCTGCCATTCATGGTAGCGCCCATATAGGTGATTTCGTCGCCTATTTTCACGTTCAACTTTGTGGCGAAGTCATGGCCGATCAGCGCCTCACCCGATCGGGCAGGCAGGTGACCTTTGACCAGGGCTCCGGGTATATTCATACGCTGTATCTCACCTGAGCTGGCGGAAAGCAATTCCAGAGCCATGCCAACGGCGGGTCCTTGTCCTTTGGAACCATCGTCGCCATCCGGCACGTCTATCAGGCCGCCAAACCTGATGCGGTTCACCCATTGCATATCCGGAAATGCCTTTCTAAGCGTGTCAGTGAGGGCAGCAGCATCGAGCAGCGCCAGGTCGTTGGGCAACTGGTCTTTGTTTTCGTAATATGCACGGGTCATCACTTTCACATGGCCCGTTTCAAAGCGAGCGTTTTGGTCTGTCAAATCTCCCATTACCCCTTTCAGATAGCCACTCAGCAAGATGGTGAGCGTCACCCCGATGGTAATGATGATGACGGGCAACATACTGCGATTTTTATCGCGTAATATTCCTTTTAATAAAAATCTGATCATTTCTTTAAAGCTTTAGGCTACAGGCTACATGCTTTTTTTTTAACGGCTTATTGCAATTTTCCTTTGAGCGCATCGACCGGATCCATTCCGGCGATCTTGCGCGAGGGCAGAAAACTGACTATCGTAGATGAAATAACCACCGTCAATGCCGTAGTCAAAATCAAACCGGCGCTATACATGGGAAATATCCTTTCGCCCATGATCACTCCGGAACCTTCGGCGGCCCGGGGTAATCCTATGCCATAGTCGGCCATGAAAATAAAGATCGGAACGCCATAAATACAGCCCAGGATGGTGGCCAGGATGCTGTACAT
Organism: Cyclobacteriaceae bacterium; assembly: GCA_012033595.1. Taxonomy (GTDB): domain Bacteria; phylum Bacteroidota; class Bacteroidia; order Cytophagales; family Cyclobacteriaceae; genus JAAUQL01. Next base: position 3,221 of record JAAUQL010000099.1, read on the forward strand.
GCTACCCTCTATGGTAAATAGCCACACCACCCGTTGGCGTGTCATGCCCAGTGCGATGTAGGTGCCGATTTCGCGCTGCCTGCGGAAGATAGAAAGCACCTGGGTATCGAAAATAGCAAGCAAGGCAATAGCCAACAGCAAGCCGTACATAATAGCGCCGCTGAATTTTTTCATCTCAATGATTTCGCTCAATTCTTTCAAGAGTGATTTCTGGCTTTGAAAATTCCATCCCGGCACCTCCATTGTCTCCCTCGCGGCGGTGGCTACCAGCAATGTCGCCTGATCGATCAGTCCGGTCATTTCCCACAAGGTATTAATCGAAATCCAAATCTGCCCATTGTCAACAGAAGCCACATTGGTATCGAATATTTTTCTGATGGTAAGCTCAGCAGCATCATAGGTGCCGTTTTTGTCGCGCCAGCGCAGCAGCAGCCTGTCGCCTTCTTTTAGTTTGGCGGCAGCGGCCATGCGATTGCCGATGATGGCGGGAAATTCGGGCTGGTCGGTCAGCAGCGCTGCTGTGGGCAATGCCAAAGCTTGCTGGTGGGGATCGATCCTTTGAGCGTAACAGATACCATCCTGCCCTGCGGATAGATGGTGGCCTGTCGCATAAGGATAGGCACCATTTGACTGGTTTTATCCTCAGGGATGACGCCGTGTCCATCCTGAATGCTTAATGGATCATAAGGGTCGTACGCTTCATGCCACAATTGTCCCTGGCCATATTCCCAGGCGATACCATCGCGCCGGGCCTGTTGGTTCCAGCCGTCGATCATGCCATTGTAAAATATGATGACAACAAAGGCAAACGAAAGCACGGACACATTGAGCCAGGTGCGCAGCCCGGCACCTATAATGTTTTTATACGCCAGTTGAAATGCCAGTTTCATGGTGTCTTTGTTTTGTGATTAACCAACTCATCCTGTGCCACTTTACCGTCATTGAGGTGAACCAGGCGATCGAGGTAGCTCATCACCTTTTCGTCGTGGGTAGAAAAGAGAAACGTGGTGCCCAGCTCTTCGTTGAGCTTTTTCATGGTCTGAATGATGGCATGTGCATTTTTGGCATCCAGGTTGGCAGTGGGCTCATCGGCTAGCACTATCTCTGGTCGCTTGACCATGGCGCGGGCTATGGCCACCCGTTGGCCTTCCCCTCCCGATATTTTAGCGGGCTTTTTATTGGCCATCTTTTCCAATCCGACCCATTCGAGGGCTTCCATCACTGCTTTTTTTCGCTCCGATGCAGATCTGTTCTGTAGCAATAGCGAAAATTCCACGTTTTCATATACCGTATAGACCGGAAGCAGGTTAAAAACCTGGAAGATGAAACCAAGGTGCAGATTGCGCAGTCGCGCTGATTGCTTGTGAGAAAGCGCTGAAATACGCTTACCCATTACCATGGCTGTGCCTTCGGTCGGGCTGTCGAGCGAACCAATGATGTTGAGCAAGGTCGTTTTGCCCGAACCACTCGGGCCGACCAATCCGGCAAATTCCCCTTTTTGGAAGTCAAGCGTAATATCCCTCAAGGCCGCAAATTCACCATCGCCTACAGGAAACCGCTTTGTGACATGCTCAAGGGTAATGATCTTTTCTTGTTTCATATTAAAAGTGTTAACATATGCGAAATCGGGTTCTGGGTTCTTGGTGCCAGGGACTAGTTGCTTGGTATAAGCTACAGGCCGCAAGCCACAAGCTACAGGTCATATGCTTGCAGCAAAAAGCTTGCAGCCTAAAGCGCTTCAATGATTATACACCAGCATCAGGCGTAGGCCTGGTCCGGCGAAATTGTTTACAAAATTAAATTCCTGCATTCTCGGTGGTGTTTTGGGATTGTAATACCCCATCACATGGCCCGTCAGTTTTTTGAACTGGTGTTCATAATTCAGGAAAAACGAAACATCCTTCAAACGCCAATTGTAGTAGGCCACGGTGTTAACTTTGTCAAAAAAACTAATGGGATATGATAAAGTGGTGGCCGTGATGCTGGTTCCGTTTTCAAAACTTATGCGTTTATCGCTATGCCCTGTCACCAAATGCTCCAGAGCCACATTGAGCCCGTTGCCTATGCCAAAGGTGTAATCAGCCCCTACAGTCAACCAGTTCTGGTGGGTAAGGATGCCCAATTCTTCGTGTTTATGGATATATGACAATTCAAACCAAATGCCTATCTCCACATCCCATTTGCCATCTATGCCATAGCGGTCTTCAGGAATATTTGCAAAATCCGTAGAATGCAGCAGTTCGGAGGCATCAGCGGATCGATGATGGTAGCTTAGGGCAAGCTCTCCGCGAGGCACCGGGTATTGGATTCTTCCCCCAAATTCAGCCGCCTTTTTGTTAGAATTGATTATATCAAGACCATTTGTCCTGTCATTTCCATAAAGCATCCACATCCATATATTGGCATTGTTAGAGAAATAATATCGTCCCAAAGCCGCATAAACCCCATTGGTGAGACCTAAGGGGTCACGGGGATCTATCTCATTGAACCACTGCAAAGGCCTAAGCACCGTTGCAGAGCCAAAGTCTATTTTTTGCAGGCCGATCCTCAATTCAAATTTGTTTTGGATATAGCGCATCCATATGCGGTAGGGCTGTATAGCCCCATCAGTTCTGGAAGAATCTCCCTTGAAAAAGGTAGCAGATCCATAGATATTGGCAGATCCTTCGAAATACAAACTCTGTGACGAGTCAAGCGTGAGGTCGTAGTAAAGCTCAGGTAAATACCTGCCCATAAGCAACCCGTAGCCCTCGTTGTCTGGCGCATAATTGGCTACTACTGAAGCCTGGCCATCAAATACCCATTGATTTTGATCCTGAGCTCTCACGAAATGAGAGCATATGAAAATCACCCCGATCAGTATCCTGAGTTCCATATATTCAATCCTTTGGTAGGGTGATTCCGTAGAAGAAAAAATTTGTCAGCGCCATAATGGCCTCCTGGGTATTTCGATACATCGAAAGCAGCTTTTCGTCCAGCAACATTTCGTTGATCTTGTTGAGTATATAAAGGATAAATTCAGGTTTCAGGTCGTTTTTTATCCAGCCTTCTTGTTGGGCTTTTTTACAATCTGCCAGAAACGCTTCCAAACCTTTGCGTTGAAAGGCCAACAGGGTGTCTTTTAGTTTGAGGTCGTCCGACTGGTACACTTCAGAGAAAAACTCATCGCTCATTTCCAAAGTGCCCTCATATTTTAGTTGTACCACTTGATGGATTTTCTGCGGGAAGGGGATTTCCTGCTGCATGATATTCCGGTATTTTTCCATATTGTTGGTGATGACCAGATCCAGCACCGCGTTGGCTACTTCCGTTTTATTGGCAAACAATCGATAAAAGGTCATTTTGCTCACAGCGGCCTCCTTGCAAATCTCTTCCACGGTCACCCTTTTGATACCATATTTCCAGAATAGGTTTTTGGCGGCGAGCAAGATGGCCTGATGGCTTTTATTATTTTTAGTAGCAGGCATTTTACGGTAATTGTTATTCTGTATTACGATATGTTACGAATATAGTTTTATATTTTGAATAAAGTAACTTTTCGGTTTTTGTTTGTTTGAAAAGAAATGCAGAGGTCACTCCCCGGACAGCAGACCGCTTAGCGGTCTTATCATCTGACCTCAAACGGGGAGGCTTGTACTTTCTGTTATGCATCAGCAAATAAAACAATATTGAGTTGCTTCATAGAAAGGTCACGAAATGGTTTTATAGGAGTCGAACTCAACGAACGGGTATCGTGTTTGTACTCAAGGATTGCACGAATAAAAACGTGCGGATAAATATTAATACTTCTGTTCGTTTTTCGCTGAATTTCCGTTCGATTATGAACATGTTATGCCAAATACCAGCTATTAAGTTGTTGATATGTAGTTGGATATAAATATGGCATTAATCTTGGCAAAGCGAAGGCAATAAGACAACCACCTATTATGTCACGTACAAAAATTAAACAGATTTCAGTTCGAACCCTCATCCTGGCCTTTGGTGTAGGTCTGGGTGTTTTCATTTTTTCAGCAAGTTTCAGTGGCGAAGCCGCTCAGCTTCAGGCTGGTTTTGATCAACTGATGCCTGCGATACATGCAGGGCTAACTTCGCAGGGAACCCTTGCCATAGAGCGACCCATAGAGGGAAGGAATAGGCAGGCGCATCAATTGCACCACAATTTTATAGTTTCAATTTTATTTCAGGAATCATCTTATGAACGAAAAATAGTGGCTGAGGAAGATCAAGGTGATTTTCTGAGCCATGTAAAGCTACTACACAGAAGCATGGTCAGCCATGGTCTGGTCTTTTTTTAGCTATACTTATGGTCTTCAAATAGTCTCGATGCGGGCGCCAAGCTTGTGGCTGCCATCCATAGCCATCAACATCTTAAAAAGCATTTTTAATCTTATAATTCTGTAATTCCCTTCCTATTATCCTTACGATTTTTTTATATTCGACGGAATTTGAGCCGGCAGCCAATGATCGCTTGGCTGCTTTTTTTTATTTATATGGAAGAATACTTTAAGCAAAAAATAAGGAATGTGCCCAATTTTCCCAAGGAGGGCATTATGTTCAGGGATATCACCACGCTTATCAATGATAAAGAAAGTTTCAGGCTTGGGGCGGAGGCATTGTATCGCTTTTCGAATGATCAGCAGATTGATAAGGTAGTCGGCATTGAGTCAAGGGGTTTTATATTCGGAGGCCTTTTAGCTCACCAATTAGGCGCAGGCCTGGTGTTGGTTCGAAAGCCGGGAAAATTGCCTTATAAAACATTGCGACAATCGTATGTGCTGGAGTATGGCGAAGATATACTGGAAATCCATACGGATGCCATTAAGCCCGGCGAGCGGATTCTGTTGCATGACGACCTGCTGGCTACCGGTGGTACGGCGCGTGCTGCCTGCGACCTGATCGAAAAAGCAGGGGGTGTGGTGGTTCAGCTATCTTTTATAGTGGAGTTGGCATTTTTAGGGGGGAAAGCGAAGTTTGAGGGTTATAAGGTTGACTCCCTCGTCACTTACCAGGGCGAATAATATACTTTATAATAAAACTGCATTTTTATGACCTTAAAGACCCGCGTACAATTGTCGTCGATGATGTTACTCCAGTATTTTATCTGGGGTTGTTGGTATGTAACCATGGGCAACTATCTGATGAAAACGCTACACTTCGATGGCAACCAGGTTGGCCATGCTTATAGTACCTTTGCCCTGGCAGCCATGATATCTCCTTTTTTTGTGGGAATGATAGCCGACAAATACTTTGCTACGGAAAGGCTCCTGGGTTTTTTACATCTCTTTGGAGCCTTGCTGTTGTACTTCCTGTCACAAGCCGAAAGTTTTACATCATTTTATTGGTTGCTGCTGGCCTACACCCTCTGCTATACACCTACTATCGCGCTTACCAACTCATTATCATTTAGCCAGATGAAAGACCCGGGGGCAGATTTTCCGAGCATTCGTGTACTGGGCACCATTGGATGGATCATATCAGGGCTTACCATAGGGTATTTGGGTATAGAGGACAAAGCGCTCTTTTTCGAAATCGCCTCAGCGCTCTCAGTCGTCATGGGATTGTATTGTTTTACCATGCCCCATGTGCCACCAAAGAAAGATGAGCGCCGCAAGACGGTGGCAGAGATCATGGGTCTCGATGCGCTCAAGCTTTTTAAGGAGAAGGATTTTGTCATCATGATCCTTTCGTCGGTGCTTATTTCCATCCCGCTTATGTTTTATTATTCCTTTACCAATGCCTTTTTAAACGAAAGCGGAATGGTGAATGCCGCCGGAAAAATGACCATGGGTCAAATGTCGGAGATCGTGTTTTTGCTTATTATGCCTTTCTTTTTTAAGCGGCTTGGGGTGAAAAAAATGATTATGATAGGCATGCTTGCCTGGATCGCCAGGTACGTACTATTTGCCATGGGCAATAATGACGCGCTCGTATGGTTGTTTTACCTGGGCATCATTCTCCATGGCATTTGCTATGATTTTTTCTTTGTGACCGGGCAAATATATGTGGATAAGCGTGCCCCTGCCCATTTGCGCAATTCTGCCCAGGGACTCATCACCTTTGCCACCTACGGCTTGGGATTTTATCTGGGGTCGAGGGCTTCGGGCTATGTGGTCAACATGTTTGTGATCGAAGGCAACCTGCACGACTGGGAAAAAATATGGTTTGTGCCTGCGGCATTTTCTATTTTCGTATTCCTCTTTTTGCTTTCTTGTTCAAAGACAAGGTCAAAACATAAAAAAACCCGCCAGGTACAAGTCTGGCGGGCGTTTATCAAATTTAATCAGCAGGGCTTATTTCAGCGCATCCAGTGCTTTCTGATAGTCGGGTTCACTGGTGATTTCGGGCACTTGTTCGGTATATACTACCTTGCCATCGGGATCGATCACCACTATGGATCTTGAAAAAAGTCCGGCCAGCGGGCCATCAGACATTTTTATTTTATAATTGTCCGAAAAGCTTGTGTTTTTGTATTCCGAAGATGCAATTACGTTTTTTATGCCTTCGGCCTCGCAGAAGCGTTTGTGGGCGAAGGGCAGGTCTTTGGAAATGCAGAGTACTTGCGTATTGTCGATATCAGAAGCTTCTGAATTGAATTTTCTGACCGAAGCAGCACACACGCCGGTATCTACACTTGGGAAAATGTTCAATATGAGATTTTTGCCTTTAAAATCTGCCAGCGTAACATCCTGCAGGTCTGTTTTGGTAACGGTAAATTCCGGTGCGTTGCTTCCTACTTCGGGCAAGTTGCCCACGGTTTTTACCGGATTTCCTTTAAATGTGATTTGAGCCATTGTAATAATTTTTGTTAAGTTGTTTTTAATCTAGTTGCTTAACTTAAAAGCCTGACTATTGTTTAGCTTTCCCGTTGAATGATTTTACCGCTCGACTTCTCCTTTAATATGAGCTTGATGCTGCCATCGGGTAGTTGTTCTTCTTTTACAAGATAGTGGTGCTCGTCGTATTCTTTGAGGGCGCTTATTTTCTGCACCTTTGTTCTTCCTTTCCAGATGTCCAAGGTTACAGGCTCCCATTTTTTCGTTTTTGCAGAAAGATAGCACGCATCGATGATGGCGTTGACGACATAGCCATCATAGAAATCTTCCATGGGCTTTGTGCCCTTATCAATGCTCTCAAACATGTCATGAAACATATTGTCATAGCCCAGGGCACCTACCTCATCACCTACAGGAAAGAGCCAACCCTTGTCCGTTTCGGCCTTTTCAGCGACATATCCACCTTCGCCTACTGCGGTAAACATCTCCATGCCGGTGCGCAGAAAGTGGTCTAGCCTGATGGTTCCTTCCACGCCACTCACCTCATCGCGCAGGTCCATTCCCCCTCTGAAGTTCCAGCTCACCTCAAATTGGCCTATGGCTCCGTTTTCATATTTTACCAGGCCTATTCCATGGTCTTCTGCTTCTATGGGTTTCACCTGAGTGTCTGCCCAGCACATCACTTCTACAGGTTTTATATCTTTTCCGATAAAGTTGCGGCCTATTTCAATACAATGGCAGCCCATGTCTACAATGGCTCCACCACCAGATATTTCCGATGTCCAAAACCAGTCGCTGTGAGGGCCAGGGTGTGTCTCGCGCGAGCGTACCCACAGGATTTCGCCCAGCGCACCGTTTTTTACAGAATTCAAGGCCTTCAAAGTTTTGTGCGTATAGACGAGGTCTTCAAGATAACCATGAAATACTCCGGCCTCTTCTACGGCATGGAGCATTTGCCGGGCTTCGGCGGCAGTTCGTCCCAATGGCTTGGTGCAAAGTACCGACTTGCCAGCGCGGGCAGCAGCCTGCACGGCTTCGAGGTGCAGATGATTGGGCAGGCCAATGATGACCGTATCTACATCGGTATGGCCGACAGCATCGGACAGCTTGTCGGTATAATGGGGTATGCCCCACTTTTCGGCAAATCTGCCCGCCCTGGCTATCGACCTGGAAAATGCCATTACCACCCGGTCGCCACTGCGCTGGCTGTGTAGGGTGCTGGTATAAAAGTCGCTGATAAATCCGGTGCCAAGTATGGCAATTTTCTTGTTTTTCATCATGTTTTGGGTTTATATACTAAAAATCGGAATTGCTCATGGATCGTATATCAATGTGGCAGCGTAAATTGATGGGTTGATGATGGGGTTTGAGAGGCATAAGCTATTGTTTTCTAACCTTTTGGGATTATTTTTTACAACTCAAGGTAAACATCAGGTCAAGTCTATATAAAAATAGTCAGGCCATTTTTATAAGACCAGGAAGGTAATCGTTCATTGCAAAAATAATTTGCAACCATTGCCGAATCTAAACTACAACTCACCAAAACTTTTGGCTGGCTATACGTGCTCTTTGCAAAGCCAATTGAAATTATTTCAAAAAAGGTCTGGACAAAAAATCTATGGGCAATTTTTCAGGTTTGACCAGCCAAAGGCGTTTGTAGGCTTGTGTAAGTAGTTTTATTAGCTATAAAAAGGGGGCACGTCGAAAAAAAAATCAATAATCAGGATATAATAGAAAAAAAATTCTAACTTAAAACGAACAATGAAGCAGCCTGAAAAGGTGCTTCATCGTAGTATAAATTCAATTTTTAAACTAAAAACCTATCAGGATGCCAAAAATAGGAACATTGGATTTCACAGGTATTTCGGGGCACAAATATACGTTTAATGTATATCCGCTAAACCGTGAACACAAGGAGAAAGAAGCTGTATATGTGATCACCCACCGCACCATTAAGGCTGTGGCCTCGGTCGATCACGATGTCATTTTTATTGGCGAAACCAGCAATGTTAAATCAGAAATTGAAAACCACCCCAAAAATGCCTGCTTCGAAAAAGAGGTAGCCAACTGCGTGTGCGTACACTGGGAAGAACATGAAGACACCAGAGCGAAGATTGCCGAAGATTTAAAAAACTTTTATCATCCGCCCTGTAATAATTTTTGAGGGAGAATCATCATTTTGTTCAGGCCCGGGTTGCTCAATCCGGGCTTTTTCATTCATTTCTATGTATAATGGCCGTGGAGTAAAAGATACCACAAATATGGCCAGCGCTACCCAGCCGACTATTTTGCGGGTGGTATTAAGAGGTTTGTCGATTTGGGCTTTGGGATGATCCACTCCCAAAAATCGACCAATCAAAAAAGCAAACATCATATAAATGCCATAGTCCGCAATACCAGGCATAAAATGCAGCGCAAATATCTGCACGATCATGACCCAGACGATCAGCAAAATCCTTTTCTTAATCTCCCGCTCAAAGTGAAAGAAGGCCAGGAAAAGAAAAAGTAGATAAAAAGCCGCCGAACTAAAAAATCGATATCGATGATCCCGCGGGGGACAAAGCTAATCCCCGATATGGTCACCATCACCAAAACAACGTTCGGGACACTATTCGGCTGTATTTATATCCCAACAAACCGTAGATCACATGTCCCCCATCGAGCTGGCCAATGGGTATGAGGTTGAGTGCGGTAAAGAAAAGCGCCAAATAACCGGCAAAAAGCCACGGGTAGTGATACAGTTCATAATTGTTGGGCACACGCTCCGGATCAGCGACATACTTCTTGAAAAACAAAAACAGCAAGTTGTCGCCTACTACAAAGTTGCCCTCATTGTGTTCATAGGCATAGTCCTCGTAGTCGACGCCATATTGCTCATATTCCGGATGGATTTCGAAAATGTAAGAAGGCTCAGGCAGGTGCGTAAAGCCATAAGTGAGTACAAATAATGCGACCACAAAACCTGCGATTGGCCCTGCTACACCAATATCAAAATATTCCTTTCTGGACTTAATCATGCTTTTGATCCTGATGAAAGCCCCCATGGTGCCGAAACTGGGAAAAAGTGGTGCAAAACCGAACCACAGTGGGATGTAGTAGGGAAGAGTCACCTCTGTTTTGTAGTATTTGGCGGTGAAATAGTGTCCAAATTCATGGGCTGTAAGGATGCCAAGAAAGGGGATGGAATAGTATAGCCCTGCCATGATTTCTGACCATCCAAGCAGCTCTTCGCCATAAAAAAGCGATTTGTTGAATATCCACTCGGCACCAGCTATGGTAGTGACTACAAAGGTGAGCAGAAACAAGCCTGTATGAATCGCAATGGTTTTTCGAGTTTTTTTATCTTCCATTTGGCAATTGTTCCCTGCGAAGTAAATTACGTTCTACCAACACCGTTTGCATGCCCAACGCCGCTGCGGCTTTTAGGTTGGCGTGATTGTCGTCCAAAAAGATGGTTTTTGCCGGATTGGCACCCAAGTCGTCCAACACCTTGCGATAGCAACTTGCATTGGGTTTGCGGTCAGAGATTTCATGCGAGTAGTAAATGTTGTGAAAGAGCTCGTTGGGATGTTTATATGTCGTAGTTTGAGCGAAAATCTCATGAAAGCGCCGGATGTGGATGGAGTTGGTGTTGCTCAAAATGGCCACTTTGTATTGTGCGGCCAGTGCTTCGATCCATTCTATGCGATGCTTGGGAATGTCTCCCAGCATGGCATTCCAGGCTAAATCGAGGCGTTGGTCATCGAGGTCGGTGTGGGTAAAGTTGCGCAAGGCATGTCTGAATTCTGCCTCGTCGATAGCGCCGATTTCGAACTGATGGAAAAAAAAGTGATTTTGAGGATCGTCCATCATTTTGGCCCTTACATCACGCCCAAATAATTGGGAGAAGCGGTCGAAGGTATGTTCCATATCCAGGTCGATGATGACCCCGCCGAGGTCGAATATGATATTTTCTATCTTCTGAGTCTTCAATTTTAAACTTTTATTTGAAAATTAAATGGCAAATATCTAATATTGCACTCCCAAATTCAAGGTAGTCATCATTATTAATTGATTATGAGTACGTGAATTGAGGGCCCATAGCTCAGTTGGTTAGAGCATCTGACTCATAATCAGGTGGTCCCTGGTTCGAGCCCAGGTGGGCCCACCATATAATCAGGCACTTACAAAGGAAGATTTGTAAGTGCTTTTTTTTTGGCGTGAGTAAAAATACGGACCTGTATTTTTAAAATAATAATCGGGATGATTACCTACTTCAAAGCAGATAAAACCGGGTTATATTTTTTGGGTAATATGCAAACCGAAACCCCTCTTTTTTCACAACATAACAAAATAGGCCTGCTGAATACTTTTACTTATCAATGCCGGTATCGTTCCCGGTGGTTTTAATTAAGGAAAAAGTGCATTAATATTAGTTTAACTCAAATAGAAATTATTTTGCCGTCACTTTCATTTTTAAACCGAAAGCCGGGGCAATTGCATATGTTGAACACACAAACGTACTTTCACAAACACATTTAATAATCTCATGCCGCTACTGTACATCGCGATCGGAATAGTATTGATGTTGGTGCTGCTCCTGTACTTTAAACTGGATGCATTTTTTGCCTTGCTCATTACGGCCTTTGTGGTCGGTTTGCTCAATGGCATGAATATCATGGAGGTTCTGGATTCGGTGCTTAACGGAATAGGGGGTACGATGGGTAAGATCATCCTCATATTGGCATTTGGTGCAATGTTGGGTAAACTCATCGAAGAAAGTGGTGCTGCGCACACCATCACTTATCGCCTCACGGCTCTTGTTGGTATCAAAAATATTCAATATGCAATTTTAATTACCGGGTTTCTGGTTGGCTTGCCCATGATGTACAATGCCAGCTTTCTGGTGTTAATTCCTTTGATCTATACCTTTGCCACCACCACTAAACTGCCACTGATGTATTTGGGCATTCCCTTGTCTGCAACCCTGTCGATCGCTCATGGGTATCTGCCACCACATCCCGCGCCTACCTACATTTCGTTTATTTACGATGCCAACATCAATATCGTCTTACTATATGGTTTGGTACCGGTAATTCCCGCATGCCTTATTGCCGGAATCTTCTTGTCAAAATTTTTCAAGAAATTAAAGGTAGCGCCACCCGAAGAATTATATGAGGTAAAGGAATTTGATAAAGAAGCGCTTCCCTCTCTGCGAACTAGTGTATTTGCTGCGATTACGCCGGTTTTCCTCATGTTGATTGGTGCGGTGATTGATATGGCGATAGGTGCGCCTCCCGCAAAGTCTGACTTGGCAACTATGGGGATGAACCTAACGGCATTTTATCATCAAAGCCTGTTGGATGCAGGGTATTCTTCGGGTGTTGTGGGCTTCTGGTCGGCCATCATCACCTTATTCAAATTTCTGAGCGATGCAAATGTCGCTTTGTTTATGGCTGTGGTAGTGGGCATTTACACCTTGGGGTTGAAAAGGGGTAAAAAGATGCCCGAGATCATGAAAACGCTGGGCAAGTCGGTTGGTGCCATAGCCATGATTATCATGATTATTGCCGCCGGAGGGGCCTTTTCGCAGGTTTTGAAAGATAGTAAAGTAAACGAATACATCGGGGAGATCGCTGTCGGATTCAGCTTCAATCCCCTGATTCTTGCTTTTGCAGTTTCGGCGGGCATACGGCTTGCTGTGGGTTCAGCTACCGTTGCTGCCATGACCGCCGCACCCATCATGGTGCCGATCTCTATTCAATCAGGTATTTCTCCGGAACTGATGGTTCTGGCCACAGGCTCAGGTAGTCTTATGTTTTCTCATTTCAATGATATAGGATTCTGGATGTTCAAGGAGTATTACAACGTGAGCATTAAGCAGACATTTGCTATTTGGACGGTGATGGAGTGTCTGGTGGCATTGGTTGGTCTTGCGGCGGCATTAATTATAAATGTATTTATATAAAAAAATGAGCTCTGAACACTTCATTTTATATCTCCTTGTGGTTTTCTTCTTTGCTAGTTGCGAATCTGACCAACAAATGAAAGTGTTGTACATCAACTCTTATCACGATGGCTACGGATCTAGTGATGATGTTATGAATGGCATACGTGGAGTGCTTAGAGATAAGGTGGAAATGAGGATACTTTTTATGGATACCAAGCGCAACAGCGATCCACATTTTATTGAAAGCAGGGTAGGGGAGACCAGCAAAGAAATCGCATTATTTCAGCCTGATATCATCATTGCTTCCGATGACAATGCAGTGAAATATGTCGTGCAGCCCCACTGCAAAGTCAGTTCAATTCCGGTCGTGTTTTGTGGTGTCAATTGGAACGCTGATCAATACATATTGCCTAGAGATCAGGTTACCGGCATGTTGGAGGTTTTGCCAATTGTGGAGACGATAAATATCGTGAGAGCAACTTTTCCGCAGATACACAGACTAACGGTGCTATCAGAAAATTCTGAGTCTGAGCTAAAGAATAAAGTGGTGATGGAAGAGCTATTTAAGCGCTTGAATTTAGAAGTGACCTATAGTTTGGTGTCGGATTTTGATTCCTGGAAGTCGGAATTTTTGAAGGCAAATGAGAATTCGGATGTGATTTATGCACCTACCAATGGCGCTGTACAAAACTGGGACATCGCTGAAGCCGGGAGTTTTGTAGAGGAGCACATTCAAATACCTGTAATTACCTGCGATGATTTTATGATGCCTTATGCGGTATTTGGTCTTACAAAAGTGGCTATGGAACAGGGGGAGAGGGCTGCCCATACGGCCTTAAAAATCCTCCACGGAGCGAGTCCTGCTGAAATACCCATCGCAGAAAACCGGCAGTCCCAGGCATGGGTTAATCTGGTGCTGGCTGAAAAGATTGGATTTAAACTTCCTGAGGAATTGAAAGAGCATTGTAAAATAATAGATAAGCCATAGCTACTTCTGAAAATGAAAAACAATATCAACAGCATCTATACGCGCCTGCTTCTTATCGTCGCAGTTTTTGGATACGATCACTCGACTTGGGCTCAGTCGATGGATTTCACCGCCATTCGCACCGAAGTGCACTTCGATGAAAAATCAGGCCATGGGATGGGTTTGGTTTTAACTATGTCGAAGCAGCTCAGACTATGGATTACCAAGCAGATCCGCAGGAATACGGGGGATTCAGTCTATTGGATGAGCAGGAAAAGCAAGAGATCATTGAATTGATTTTTGGCGAAGATGGCCTGAAGGTCGGTCTTGTTAAAATGTTCCACGATCCCTGGCATCAGGCAACTCCGGATGCACCATTCGACCACGCCACTTCTACCGAACATATGAGGTATTTTGTTCGCGAAGGCCTAAAGAAAACCAGGGCAGGCGGACGCGATCTTCAGATTATTACAACTTTATACGGCCCACCGGCATGGGCAACCAAGCAAAAGTTTTTGCGGGGCAGGGACTTCGATCCTGAAATGAAAGGGTCATTGGCCACCTACATGATCGACTGGGTGGGGTATCTCAGGGAGGAGGAAGGCTTTCCGGTAAAGTACTATTCTCTGAACAATGAAGGAGAAGATTGGTGGCGTTGGCCGGCTGATGGTAAAGATGGTAATATCGGACACGGCCATGATTATAACATGTACTGGTCGCCTGAGTTGGTGGTGGAATTTATAAAATACCTCCGTGGTCGCATGGATGCCGAAGGCTTAGGGATGGTTGGTGTCACCAACGGTGAGCCTACTAACTGGTTCAGATTTTCAACCTGGGGTTATGCCGATGCCCTGTACAGGGATGAGGAGGCCCTAGAAAAGCTTGGCATCATCACGTCTCATGGATTCTATTCCGGAGGGTACCGAAACAGATGGTTTGGGCCGCACACGAGCCAGGGAATTGCGTTGCTTCGCGAAAAAAGACCTTTGCTCAAAGCATGGGTGACATCTGCCAGTTGGAGCAACATGGACGCCAAAAATATCAAGGAAATACATGGAAATATTTACGATTCGCAGGTCAACGGCATCATTCCCTGGGCTGGTATTCAGCGTCCAATCCAATGGGTCGGCGGCGACCCAAATCCCGGATCGGCCATTACGGTGCATGAAGACGGAACATATGAAGTCAGACGTGGGTACTACTTTTACAAACAGGTGAGCAGGGCAGGCCAACCGGGTATGTCGGTGGCGCGAACCATGTCCATGGATTCACAGCTTGCTATCATCGGCTTTGCCGCCAATGGCACCAGCGCACCAGATGCCTTTGTGGTGTCCAATTGGAGCGAAAATGACAAAAAGGTATCCATAAAATTGTTTGGCAGTCCGCATGGTTTTTTTGCAGCTTTTATCACCACCGAAGGAGACAAGGATGCCAACGGAAACCTGAGTGGCAATGGTCTCAACTACCAGCCATATGGTGAATATGAAGTTAAAAACGGCCAAGTCGTGTTTGACGCTCCCAGGGGGTCTGTAATCACCTTTTTCGGGAAGTGATTTTAGCCCGACGACTGATGGTTCGGCAGGAGTTTCATGGTTTATAGTTTGAATATTTATGAAATGAAAACACCGGTAACGATTTTAGATATAGCCAGGGAGCTTGGAATCTCCAAGTCAACGGTTTCCCGGGTGTTGCAAAATACGTACGATGTTAATCCTGAAACGCGTCAAAAAGTATTGGATAAAATGCAGCAAATGAATTACAGGCCAAATATGATGGCCCGGAATCTGAAAAAAGGGAGCACGAGTGTCATCGGTGTCAATATACCAGCATTTGACATTCCCTTCTATTCGCAGGCCATCAGCGGTATTCAAAACGAAGCAGCACGACAGGGATATAATATCCTTACCTGCCAGTCTAATGAAGATGTTAATACTGAATTGAAAAATATAGAAACTCTTCTGGCTAGTCAGGTAGATGGCTTACTTATCTCCATTTCAAAGACGGCAAGGAATGTAATGCACCTACTCGAGCTTCAAAGAAATAACATTCCGGTGGTGCTGTTTAACCGTGTTGCCGGGCAGATGGATTTCTCTAAGGTTTATGTCAATGATTTTGATGGTGCGCATAAAATGGTCAATTACCTGATTGGGAAAGGACATAAGAAAATCGCCCATATCGCCGGACCAGGAAATTTAAGTCTAAGTAAAAATCGCATCGAAGGATACAAAGCGTCATTGAAAGCACATGGTATTTCTTTTGCCGAAGAATTATTGATTGAAGGTGATTTTTCATTTGCAGACGGTGCCAGGTGTATGAATGAATTGTTGGATCGTCAGCTTGAAATCGACGCCATTTTTTGCGTGTGCGACTCGATGGCTCTGGGCTGTATGCAAGTCTTGAAGCAAAGGGGTTATCGAATTCCTAAGGACATTGCTGTGGCCGGATATACCAATGATCCGGCGGCAGAGTATGTAGATCCTGGTCTCACTACCATCGCCCAGCCTTCGTACCAGATTGGTGTGGAAGCGGCTGCCTTGCTCATACGAAAAATTAAGAATCCAGCATATCCCAGGCAGGATGTGATACTCGATACCGAACTAATTATAAGGAATTCGGCATAGAAAAATGAAAAGTAATATAGGCGCAGCACACTTTTCAGGCCAAGGCAATGGGGAAAGAAACCGACATGTTGCCTGCTGACACGAACGATTAATAGAAAAGGCAAAGTTGCCATCCCCGTGATAAGAGGGGAAAATAGGGTGGTTTTTAGTAATACTGGCGGCCCCAAGCACATTGATGTAACTTAACCAGGAGCCGGATTAAAAGAAAATAAAATGAATGATCAAATAAAAGTAAAAATTGATGTCCTTTTACATTTCCTTCGGAAGAATAAGGATCATTTGGTAATCGACGCCGATACGCATGTTACAGAACTGAACACGCTGTCAGGAGCGATAAGTAAATTGTATCAAACCACGCCAAATTATTTTCATGGAAGGCCGATATCTGCTGAAGATTTGCTGAAGGAGATGAATTTGGCTGGCGTGGATATGAGTTTGATCTGGCAAAATCCGTCCACGCTGGAATATTACCAGGAAGATTTAGATGGCAACTACGAAAAGTTGCTCAAAGCAAATCGAAACATTTTGAACGCGTTTCTTCAACATCCAACCCGTTTTATTCCCGCCGGATGGACAGATCCGAAAGCCCTGGGCGTGCACAATGCCTTAAAGCTTATTGAAGTGCTCATACAGGAATTTGGTTTTTTTATTGTAAAGATGAATCCTGCACAAAATGCATATCCTTTATTTAGCGATGGCGTGGTAAAATGCG
The DNA here is from genome assembly GCA_012033595.1 of Cyclobacteriaceae bacterium. Classification (GTDB taxonomy): domain Bacteria; phylum Bacteroidota; class Bacteroidia; order Cytophagales; family Cyclobacteriaceae; genus JAAUQL01. The sequence continues at coordinate 20,223 of JAAUQL010000099.1, forward strand.
TGGAACGGATTGTAGCATTAGGGGGCGTTCCTGCATTTCATTTTGGGGCTGACACGATCTATACCCCGCCGGAAGATCTGGAAAAAATAGCCGAATTGCATCTTGAAACCCCTATACTCGCAGTGCATATGGGAGGAGGTGGTGCCAGCTATTTGGAGGCGGAAGAAACATATCTTAAAACCAGAGAACTAGGCTTGAGAATGCCAAACATAAAATTTATACTCAGTGCCAAAAGGGATACACACATTGAAAGTGATCTGATTACATATCAATTAGCTGGTGCACCTTTCAAACACAATATTTTCTGTGCAAGCGATGCGCCTTACGGGCGACAATCATGGAATTTTGGCGGCTATGACAGTATGTTCAAAAGTCTGATGAATGGAAAATTGCATACCGACCAACGCCTGCAAGAAAACCATGATGCATTCAGCCAGGAAGATGTCAATAATTATTTGGGTGGAAATTTTGCCCGCTTCATTATAGAATGGTACGAAAAGTTTCTCATCAAACAAATGGTGAGCTCCTAAGTAGCCCCCCTTAGAAAACGGGGGATTGACCAGGATTTAGTAAAAGATTTAAATCGCTTCCCATAAAGCAATGATCCTCATAGTTCCCGGCTAATCGCTGGCAGATTGCCACACTACGCGAAAAGCTCCGTTCGCACTATTTGCCGTCTTTGCGAACTGTCTGAACCAGGATGCGCAGGATTGCGAGGATGACCAGGATTAGTAAAATTTATAAATCGCTTCCCATAAAGCAA
>JAAUQL010000100.1 GCA_012033595.1 Cyclobacteriaceae bacterium
TCTAACTTTATTACTAATTTGATCTCAGGACTTATTGCTTATTCCTTCATGCCAAAAAAGCCGACAATCAAATATGAGAGTGTCACAACGGATCAAATCGCACTGTTTTAAAATCGAACTCAGGTTGTTAGCATTTTTGCTATGTAAATTTTAGATTGTTATTACTTCTCAGTGTGTGTCGAGAATGGAGTAATCTATATTGATACCAAAGCCCAAGGTTGTGCTTAACAGTTATAATTTGATAATTCAAAAGCGGCAAAACTAAGCTAAATAATATTCCATTAATAATTTTCCTCCTTATGAGTTGTTTGAATTTTTTGCTATTTTTATTTGCCAGATAATGACAATTATATGAAGCATTTTTTACCCGGACTTCTTCTCATTTTTTTTCTGAGTCCAGCCGCCGCCCAATTTAATCCTTTCAATCCCATCCCCAAAAGTGTCAACATCGACCTGGCGAATTTGAATAGGAAGGAATATAAGGCCCGTTTCAGACAATATAAAGATACCATCAAATATCTTAGCAGGTTGGAAAAGCAAAGCCTGGTAAAAGCCAAAAAGGAACTGAAGCAAATGCCTTTGGAGGATAAACATAAAGTAAAACTGAAGACCTTAGAACAGGATTTTCAATTGTACAAAGCCAGGTTTGATGAGATGGACTCGCTCCATATTGATCCTGAGTTGGTCAAACAGGCGTATAGATCGCAGCAAATATCCAATGAGGATATTAACGGATTACAATCTAAAGTTTCTGAATTGAGAGAGGATAGTGTCAAGATATCCTCCTGGATGGACACGAATAAAGATCAATTGCCTTTTAATGATACAACTTTGACTTTCCATCAAAAAATGGAAGCATTGTCCAAAATGAGTGATGCTCAACAGCTTCTATTGGATGAGCTGGATGTTGACACCAAAACCTACCTTGAAAACTACAATACCTATCACCAATACCTTGGAGAAGGCACAGACTTCCTGGAACAATGGAAAGCAGATAGCACACAAGCCGGAAAATACCGGCAAGTTACAGCTATCACAGATCAAAACTTTGGGAGCTATGAAAACTATATGGAAGGGAGGAAAAAGCTCACTGAAGTAGAAGGATTATTGGCCGAAGCCAATGGGTATAGGAAAGGTATTGAAGGGATTTTAAATGGCGACCTTGAAAAGGCAGATCAATTTGTAAGTGCATTGGAAGCCCGGTCTATGAAGATCAGCGCTATGCGTGAGGCTGCAGATGAGTTGGGTACGCTTGAGAGTTATGAAGCGGACATACAAAATCAGATTGATGAGATGCGATACAAAGCCGACTTGCAGAGCGAATATGAAAAACACATCAAAGGGAAGGATGCAGGTGCATTGGTGAAGGAAGCCATGATGAAAGGCAAGGAGATGGGTGGAGAACACTTTAAAGGACATGAAGACCTATTAGCTGATGCCCAGCAAACTTTGAGCAAGGTGAAATCAGGGGCATTTAATTTTGGAAATGCAGATAATATGGAAGTCATCAAGTCCAACTCAATGGAAGGCAAAGGGCTGGCAGAGCGATTGGTCTTGGGAGGTAACTTACAGATCAGCAGACAGGAAGAATATACGGGCATTGATTTTTCGCCAGTGCTGGGGTACCGCTGGAACAAGCAGTACATGTGGGGGATTGGCGGAACTTATCGGGCTAAAGTGAATGAAGATGAACGCAGTGTGATCAAGGATGAGCAGGTGTATGGTGGCAGGTTTTATATGGAATACAGCATCTTGTCACGATTTTTTCTACATGGGGAGTACGAGCTGATGAGCCATTCAATTATAGATCCTCAAACCGATCTGGTGAACAGAGTCAATGCTCCCGGGGCGATGCTTGGGGCAGGCATTAATTACAATTTTATGAAAGACATAAAAGGGAGTATAATGATCCTTTACAATTTTCTGCACGATCCAATTACCTCACCTTATGATAAACCGCTTTTATTTCGTTTTGGTTTTAGTTTGGATAAGTAAAAATGCTCCCACGGATTAGCCCTCTATTCCTGTTTGAGTACTGATTGACTACTTTGACTCCATTTTTTTGACATTCATTCTAGATCGGTCAACACATGCTACAGAGAAATGTACTTCTATCTACTGTAAACTGAAGTATTAGAACAATTATCGATTGAAATAAGCATTCATTCAAGTTGGAATTGACAACATATTGCACTTCAGTCATCCCATTTAGCGTACTGCTCAAATTCTTCCTTATTATTGTTTCCGGTTATCCATCCTAATCATGCTCTTGAAAAATCTGTTTCTCATTGGACTTTGACGGATCCTCCCCCTTCGAGCCGATTCTTCCCTTCTTCCTGCTCAGTTTCTTTTTTACATCCACAATTCTTTGGATTGTACACTATAAGAACGCAATAGCTCATCATACTTTCGCTTCTATTGCTCGTGACTTGAAGTAAGGTTGTTGTAAGCTGATTTATACTCAGCTTGCTGTCGGCTGAGTTCCTTCATCATCGACTGGTCATTGCTCACCTTCTCCCGGAATTTCTTCTCAAATAAAGCGGCGTATTGAAAGGTAAGATAGGGGAACAAAAAGGACAGGAAAAGCTTATAGCTCAGATCTACCCAATCCACAAACTCAAATACCTGCCAGAAATAGGTGTTGATCAGGAAGTGAAACAATGCCAACACATGTTGTGGTTTTAATCCTTTGGTGGTATGGTCGCTATTGGCGGTAAATATCAGCACAGTAAATTCAAAAGCAAAGGCTATCGCTATGCTGCCGATTACTCTCCAAAACAGCGATATATCCTCCGGCAATTGCCGGACAAACAAGGTGGTCGTTTCTATCATCAGAAAGATAAGTAAAAAGCTCATGGCCAGGATCACCGCTTTAATGCTGGTGATGAAATGGGCCGCTTTGTCGAATATGTTCGTCTTCATATTGGTTCGATGGGTTAAGTTATGAAATATTGGTTTTAAGGGCTGTTTTACCTTTTAGATGCGCTCCCAGTTTCTCCCTGAGTTTGCCCATGTCCTCACTAACCTTTTTCTCCAATACTTTGGCATAGATCTGAGTTGTGGCAAGCTTGGTGTGGCCCATCATCTTCGATACAGATTCTATCGGTACTCCGTTGGACAAAGTAACGGTGGTAGCGAAGGTATGCCTGGCAACATGGAAAGTCAGCTTCTTATTTATCCCACAGATATCTGCAAGTTCACTCAGGTAGTTGTTCAGCTTTTGATTAGAGATTACCGGGAATACAGTTCTGTTGTGCACCGCCCTGGGGTTTTCCTTATATTTCTCAATAATCTCCCATGCTTTAGGCAGGATAGGTACCCGGATTGGTGTATCTGTTTTCTGTCGATGGGTGAAAAGCCAATATTCGCCATCCATACCCATAGCAATATTCTCTTTGGTAAGCACCATGACATCTATATAGGAGAGCCCGGTGTAACAGCTGAACACAAACAGGTCCCGTACCAATTGCAGGCGCATATTGTCCAGTTTTTTCCCTTCAAGAACACCCAACTCCTCTTGCGCGACAAAAACATGATCAACGCGCTGAAATTTTAGCCGGTAGTTTTTAAAAGGATCCTTTGTCATCCATTCCAACTTCAAGCCCAAGTTTATTATTTTCCGAAATCGTTCCATGTGTTTCATTATTCCGTTATTTCCCAAAGGACGCTGGTGATCTTTGGGCTCATAACTGCGAAGGAAAAACTCGAGGTCGGTGATGAACTGGTAGGACAATTCGGAAAGGTAAACATCCGAAGTGCGGTATCGTTCTTTCAAAAACATCCTAGTATATTTTTGGGTCGTGAAGTAATTTTTCATTGTTCCCTTGGCCAGGGTGTTTTTCAAGGTAGTATTGTGGTACTCAACTAATTTGCAGAGGGTATTTTCGTCTTTATCTACTCCCAAAAAATTATCTTTTATGGCCTCGGCAGTGATATAATGTTGATTGAGTTGCATGTCCTGGTAGCATTCCAAAAGACGTGATCTCACCTCTTCCAGGTATCGATTGATGGATTTGATTTCCGGGCGGCTTCCTTTGGCCATTCCTTTTACATTATTCCAGTCTGCGAGGGTCACCCATTTTTTCAGGGAGATTTCGACACGTTTTCCATCTACAGTAACCCTGGCGTAAATGGGGGCGAAGCCGTCTTTCACTTTGTTCATCCGGGTGATGAACTGTACTCCGAAGGTGTTGGTGTTTCTCATAACAATTTTAGTTTTAATATAATTTGACATCGATTATTTCGAGTTGTGTTGAACTGGCCTGTCTAGTTCACCGAAACCGGGTCAAATGAGGTCAAAACGAGTGAAAAATAACCAATGAATATTTCTGACTATATTTCTGTAAATCAGTTGTTTACATCGTTTCTGGTGAACCAAATGTAATGAATCATTTAGGTCACCGTTTAGTTCTCAATTTTGCTGAATTTGTATGTGTATTTTTGATATGCTGGAAAATAAAAAACCCGCAAATTCGTGAAATTTGCGGGTTATTAGTAGTAGGTGGTACCTACTTCGTCGGGATGACAGGATTTGAACCTGCGACCCCCTGCACCCCATGCAGGTACGCTACCGGGCTGCGCTACATCCCGAATCCGGTTATTAAATTTTGTGCAAAATTAAGCTCTATTTGCTTAGTTGCAAACTCCACGACGAATATATTAAGTCGCTTAGAGATTATGATGTTAATATAATTAAGAAAACATTCTGTGATATGAATAAAAACCTTATCTTTGCCGCTCGTTTGAAAATATAGGAACAATGGCAGTTACCAGACTTGTAAGAAAAGCTAAAAAAAACAGGACCGTATCTAGAAAGAGAGTCACCGCTATAAAAAGGTTGACCAGCAGGCCTGTGATAAAGAATGTGGATATTGAGCAGATCAAAGAAGAATTTGCCAAAAAGAATGCCCAGCCGGTTGCTAAAAAAGCAAAAGTTGAAGCTGAAGTAGCTGAAACCCCAAAAGCTGAAGACCACGCAGAGAAACCTGCCAAGGCTTCTGCAAAAGCAAAGGCAGAGCAAAATGACAGCGATTCGGCAGCGTAGATCATAGCGTAAATCAATACGTTGTCCAAGCATATTTACCCCGGGCCTTCATAGAGAAGGCCTATATTTTTGCCCTTTTGCCAAGCTTGATCACCTCAAGCTTTTCTACCCTTCCGGCAATTAATTCAAAACGTACAATGGTTTTTTCGATATGGAAGCCATGCCTGCCCGCTGCTCCTGGATTGATATACAGCGAACCAGGCCGCTTAGTATCGGGCATGATCTTAAGGATATGTGAATGCCCACAAACGAAAAGCTTAGGGTTCCACTGCTTGATGATTGGCATTATGCGGCTGTTGTACCGGGGAGGATACCCGCCAATATGAGTCATCCATACCGAAACCCCATCCATCACAAATACCTGATCTTCAGGATATCGTGCACGCAATTCGTGGCCGTCGATATTGCCATAAACTGCCCTGAGCGGCTTGAAAGCCTCAAGTGCATCGGCAGTGGCCAGGTCGCCTATATCACCGGCGTGCCAAATCTCATCGACCTGACTAAAATAGTCGAAGATTTGTTCGTCCAAAAAAGTGTGTGTATCTGATAGCAACCCTATTTTCATCTTGAAAACAAAATGTCGAATTTAGCCCCATCATGGATTTTATTAAGCTATTACTACAAATACTTTTTTTCTTTTTCCTGGGGCTTACGTTACTTGGCCTCATCCGACCCTGGTGGGTGCTCTGGTATTTGGATTATAAAAATCGCCTAAGCGTATTGAAATATTATGGTCTCATCACCATATTAACTGGCGCAGCGATGTTGGTGGCCCGCCAAATTGAATAACATACTAATAATAAAGGCGAACATCCACAACCTGAAGACCGCCTACATGGGCGGATGATGGTTGCACAGGAAGAATGGTGTAGTGGAGGATCACATATACCCATCACCCGATTCCTTTTCTTCTGGTTCAGGAGGCACTTCCGCTTTTGACAACTGCCTCAATAAGACCACGTCGATGACGGTGTGCGCCGTCATGGCCGCCACTATGCCCAGGTGTTCGGTCATGTAGCCGATGGCTGCAATGACCAAAACCATATAAAACCCATATCCGGTGAGGGGCAGGTTGAATGGGTTGAGGTAACCATGCAGCATCACAAAGGCAAAGGCCGTAATCCAAATGCCCAGCCATGGCTGCAACACTCCACGGAAAAAAAATTCTTCTCCTATTCCTGCACAAAGGGAGATCAGCAGTATTTCAATTATATTTAGTTTAATGGGCTTAATCAGCCTGACGAAAAAAATTTTTGTCCTGGCAAGCCTGGGCAACTCCACTATTTGCCATCCTGCTTTGGCAGCAATAAACCCAAAAACCACTCCTATACCTACCTGCTTCCATAGTGGTGATACACCCACCAAAAAGCTGATGAGGTCTATTTTTCGCGTTGGGGGCACAAATAATATCCCAAGACCCCCAAAAATGAAAATGGTGCCCAGAGCCATAAAAATGATGGATTTTTTGCTGATCATGTCAAATGCTTTTGGCTGCAGCCTGATCTAGAAACCAGATTGGAGGCTCATGCTCGGGTGCTACGAGAAAAGCCGGATAGCGCTCCGCCTGAGGTTTTTTGTGAAAAATCTCTTCGATTTTTTGAGCTTTGTTTTCCCCTGTCACCAAAAAGGCAACTGCCCGTGCCGCATTGATTATCTGCCCGCTAATACTCACCCTTTGCTGGCCCGATTGTGGATGGGAAGCGACCACGCAATAAGCGGGTGCATGCCAGAGTGAAATCTCATGTGGAAAAATGGAGGCTGTGTGTCCGTCGTCGCCCATACCCAAAATCACCAGATCAAAAACGGGGCATGCCGCTACTGGTAGTTCATTTTCCAATAGACTGGCGTACTTTTCTGCAGACTCCTGGGGCGGCAGCTCACCTTCTATGCGGTGAATGTTGTCCTTAGGAATAGGCAGATGATCTAGCAAGTGCTTTTTGGCCATACCATAATTAGACTCGGCATGATCGGGAGGTACACAACGCTCGTCGCCCCAATAGAAGTGGACATTGTGCCATGGAATATCGTTTTTGTGATGCGATGCCAGATGGTCAAACCAGGCTTTGGGTGTACTGCCACCCGACAAGGCGACACTAAACAAACCGGTTTTTTTCAGGATCAAAGAGTTGAAATACGCACTAAATGACCCGACAAGCTCATCGGTATTTTTGTATATTTTAAATTTCGGTGATATCATCTGCATAAATAAATAAGCTGAGCTGTATTTAAAAACAATGACGAAGATTTGTTTGCCCGACTCACCCTCACTAAATAAAAACAATCCATCAAAAAAATCCCCCAAAAAAGTGCTTTTGGCCGCTACGTCAGAGCTTATTTGGTAATTATATTCACTTCCTCAAACATATACGGATTGTCACTAATCCTTAGCGCTTTGCCACTTTCCGTACGCACATTCCGGAGTATCACTTCCCTGCTTCGGATATAAGGAAAATGCTCCTGATAATCAGTATTGGTCAATTGCGGATTGAAATCTGCAAAAATAGCAGGCCCCTGGTAGCCCTCCGGATGATTGGAGTCGTCGATGTGCAGGTTTTCTATGACGATGCTTTCGGGCATGTAGCAGGTATAGCCGAAATCATGCTGCCCGGAATTGGAGCCACCAATCAAACTGGCACTGGCCTGTTTGCCTCCTGAGGGTACAAAAACGCAATTTCGGATAATGAATGTCCCCTGCCAGGTGCTGCCATAGTCAGATCGCAGATTGATGAGATTCCGCCCTCTCACGGTGCTGTTTTCCACCGTCAAGGTGCCGCTACCTATGGCATTGATGCCCATATGGCCCAGGGTAGAATTGCGGATGGTGGCATTTGCTACGCCCATGTGGGCATCGAAACGGGACAAAGTACAATAATCATACAGAAGGTTTTTGCTGTAGTTAGATGCCATCACCCCCCAGTAGGTGCGGTCATCGATGTCATTGGTCTGGGTGCAATGTTCGACTGCTATATTCAGCGCTCTGTTGATAGATAGGTCGTACGTACCCATAGACACTGGCTTACCGGCACTGCCAATGGTGTTGTACATTTTGTGCCCGGTAAAAACTGTGTTGCTCACCTTTACATAAGCACAATCCCTAATATCTATAAACCCGCGATAGGGAGCGCCATGGTCGCCCTCTCCGGTGATGCGATGTTCCAAACCATCTACCACTACATTTGATCTTCGTATCGCTATGTTTCGGCTGTAATAATTATATTTCGATTCAGCCCAATTGGCCATGGTGGTAAATCGCCCTCCGCTGATGCTGAGTTGTTTCTCGTCAATGGGCAAGGCGGTGATTTCAGTGATTTGGTCAAAGTCCCAAATAATAGGAGCGTCCATGTCCACCTGCCCGTCTTTATCAACCACAAAAATATCTGTTTGCGCACTGCCATTGTTTTGGTTGAGCCCGAAGCGGATATATCGGCGCACCTGGTCATTGGTGACCGTGATCAGGCAACTGGCGGGTAAAGGCACGTTGATTTTCGCCTGATTTCTTTTCAAGCCGGATATACCTTCCAAATGGAAGGCCTGCATACCAGAGCTGACCATAAAAATAGCCGCCTCGCGGTTTTCAACATCGGTATCGTCAATGATAAAGGCTGCCTTGCCAAAGTCGGTGTTGGTCATGATTATCGCTGTTCGCTGCCTGCCTCCTATGTAGTAGGTGGCCTCCTCATCGGCCTTTACCATCAGGGCCTGCTGATTGGCATAGGCATGGGTAGCGGCTATGGCGTTTATATCATCGCTTTTCCCATTGCCTCTGGCGCCAAAATCACTGTATCTCACATATCCCCGGTTATTGAACTTTGAAGCATCTTTGAGAGAAACATCGACAGTTAATTCGCCCCTGTCGTTTACATACGCTTTAGTTGGTCCTTTCCCTGAGGTGATCACCACCTTTTCACTTGATTTTTGGCCTTGCGCCTGAGTTTCTATCAAGCTGGCAATCAAGAGAATTGATACAAATAAATATTTCATAATGGTAGCATTTAGATGAATCTATATTTAAAAAAAGGTATTTCTCCAGACCTTTGCGCCCAAGCCCGGCTGGCATCCTTACCTACAATTCGCAATAGACGCCGTCTTCGGCGAGGTTGCGACAAGGATAGCGCCAAGTGATTTCAGGTTCTGTAATCAGTTGGTCGGCCACCTCCGGCCCCCAGCTTCCTGCCGGGTAGCCATAGAGCGGTGCTTCAGGGTCGTTTTTCCAATAGTCAAGAATGGGTTGCACAAATTGCCAGGCTGCTTCGACGGCATCGCCCCGGGCATATAGCGTGGCATCGCCCACGATGGCATCAAGGAGCAGCCTTTCGTATGCGCTGGGCACATAGGTTTGCTTCATATCGCTATAGTGCACATCCATGTTCATGTTTTTTACCTGAAATCCCGCACCGGGAACCTTCATGCCAAACTTCAGCAAAATACCTTCATCGGGCTGAATCCTGATCACCAGCAGGTTGCCATCGTTGCAAAAGTCTTTGTTATCAACAAACAGCGCGTGAGGTGTAGGTTTAAAATGGATAACAATCTCGCTTACCCGGGTGGGAAGTGCTTTGCCTGTGCGGAGATAAAAGGGTACGCCACCCCAGCGCCAGTTGTCGATAAAGTATTTCATGGCCACATAGGTTTCTGTCCGGCTTTCGGGATCTACACCTTCTTCTTCGCGATAGCTCTTCATCTGTTTGCCCCTCACCTTGGCCGCGGTATATTGCCCCCTGATCACATGGTTGCGCACATTGCGGTCGTTGAGCGGTCTCAGTGCCTGAAATACCTTCATGGTTTCGTTTCGGATAGAGGTGGCTTCTATGGTTGTAGGAGGCTCCATGGCCACGAGAGCTGCTATTTGCAACAAGTGGTTTTGAACCATATCACGCAAGGCTCCCGAACCATCGTAATAGCCTCCCCTTCCCTCCACGCCGATACTTTCTGCTGTGGTAATTTCGACATGATGGATAAAGTTCCTGTTCCACAAAGGCTCAAAAATGCCATTGGCAAATCGTGTTACGAGGAGGTTTTGCACGGTTTCCTTGCCCAGGTAGTGGTCGATGCGGTACAGTTGGTCTTCTTTGAAAAACTTGAGCAAGTCCCTGTTGAGCGCTTTGCCTGAGGCCAGATCGTATCCAAATGGCTTTTCGATAATGATGCGCTTCCAGCCTATTGCCTTGCTTTGACGGTTAAGTTTGTGAAAAGCCAGATTCTCGGGAATTATTTTGTAGAGATTGGGCGGCGTAGAAAGGTAATACAGGTAGTTGCCATTGTTTCCAAAATCTTTGTCAATGGTTTCGAGCCTGGTTTTTAATATAGCATAATCCGCGACGTCAAATGTATTGAGCGACTGGTAAAAGGTGCATTGTAGAAAATCATCGATGCGGTCGCTGGCTTCTTTACCAAAATTGGAGAAGGTGAGAATTCCTTCTTTCATCCGGTCACGAAAACCAACATCGCTAAGCACTGTGCGACTTACGCCCAGGATGGCCGTTTTTTTCCCCAGGAGATTTTGGGCATACAAATCGAAAAGTGCGGGCACCAGCTTGCGGTGAGTGAGGTCGCCGGAGGCTCCAAATATCACAAGAATATGATCTTCAGCTTTGGTCATTGTCAATTGTTTTTTCGTAAAAGTCAATAAAATCCCCGATTGTTGCATCATTTTTTATTTATTCAAAAATAAATTTGGGCATACTGTTTTCAATCTTAAATTTATTCCCACCCAAAAGGCGCAGGCTATGAAAAAGCACATTTTTGCAGTATTGATCTCAGGCATTGGAGTATTTGCCTTTTTACCCCTATTTGCTCAGCACACCAGTCTGTTCAATGGCAAAAACCTGGATGGCTGGATAATATACGGCACCGAAAAATGGTATGTGGAACATGGTGAGCTGATCTGTGAAAGTGGTGCAGACAAAGAATATGGCTACCTGGCTACGGAAAAAAACTACAAGGATTTTGAATTAATGCTGGAGTTTTTCCTGCTCGCTAATGGCAACAGCGGAGTGTTTTTCCGATCGACCATTGAGGGCACCAAAATAAGCGGCTGGCAGGCAGAAGTAGAGCCGGTTGGTGGCGAAACCGGCGGTATCTACGAATCGTATGGCCGTGGATGGCTGATAACTCCCGAAAAATCTAAAAGAGATGCTCAAAAAGTAAACGAATGGAACACAATGAAAATCCGTGTAGTAGGGGGCAATGTGACCACCTGGTTAAACGGCACCCAAATGGTGACCTTCACTGATGAAAAAATCGGCCAGGCCAATGGCCAAATTGCCTTGCAAATACATGATGGCGGCGGGATAAAGGTGAAATGGAGGAATATTATGCTCGAGGAGTTGGGTGTGGAGTAGTGGGCGGGCAGCATGTTTAAATCATTTTCTCCGGCGCAAAGTCGAACACTAAACTTAAAGACCCATTTCGCGCAAAGCAATTTTAGTTTTTTAATTTTGCACCCCTAAACGCAAACGACTATGTCCACCAAATTTTCTGATATCCGCCGGGTAACGACCCATCAATTGCACGCCATGAAAGAAGCCGGCGAAAAAATATCTATGCTTACGGCCTACGACTACTCCATGGCCAAGATCATCGATGCAGCCGGTATCGACGTGATCTTGGTCGGCGACTCGGCTTCTAATGTGATGGCAGGCAATGAAACCACCCTGCCCATCACGCTGGACCACATGATCTACCATGCCACTTCGGTAGTGAAAGCGGCAGAAAGGGCGCTCATTGTAGTAGATATCCCTTTTGGCTCTTACCAGGGCAGTTCCACAGCCGCACTCAAATCTGCCATACGGATTATGAAAGAATCAGGGGCGCATTCGGTCAAAATGGAGGGCGGACTGGAAATAAAGGATTCGGTAGAGCGTGTATTGAGCGCCGGTGTGCCGGTAATGGGGCATCTGGGTCTCACACCTCAATCGATCTATAAATTTGGCACCTACTCCGTCAGGGCCAGAGAAGAAGCTGAAGCCAACAAGCTGATCGAAGATGCCGTCGCCTTGGAAGCAATGGGCTGCTTTGCCATCGTCATCGAAAAGGTTCCGGCCGAACTCACCAGGCAGGTAGCAGAAAAATTGGCCATTCCTATTATAGGAATTGGTGCCGGACCTTATGCCGATGGCCAGGTGCTGGTAGTACACGACATGCTGGGCATCAATAAGGAGTTCAATCCCCGCTTTTTGCGCCGATATGCCGACTTGCACACCTCCATCACCCAGGCTGTGCAGGGCTACGTTACGGATGTAAAGTCCGGCAGCTTTCCCGACAAAAAAGAGAGCTATTAGTGAAAAGCCTCCCCAAGAAGCGGATTCTCTTTATCGTGCCCTACCCTGCGGCATCTGCACCTTCCCAGCGTTTTCGATTTGAACAATATCTGAATTTATTGCAGCAGGAGCAATACCATATTGAGTTACGCTCTTTTTGGTCGGATCGAAGCTGGAAAATGCTCTACAAACCAGGTCATGGTTTGCAAAAAACCCTGGCTTTGCTTGCAGGAATAGGTAAGCGATTTGCCATGCTTTTTCAAGTTCCCACATTCGATTTGGTGTTTATCCATCGCGAAGCCATGCCCATCGGGCCGCCCGTCATTGAATTTTTTTGTGGCCAAAGTTTTCCGCAAAAAAATTATTTACGACTTCGACGATGCGATATGGCTGCCAAATACATCTGAGCAAAACAGCATAGCTTCCTGTCTGAAATTTCACCGTAAGGTAAAATACATCTGCCGCTGGAGCTGGAAAGTGAGCTGCGGCAATGCCTTTTTGGCAAACTATGCCGGACAATACAATACGCAGGTGGTCGTGAATCCCACTACTATTGATACTGCCTATCACCGGCCAAATGCCGTCAAAAAACCGGATAATGGACTTACCATCGGATGGACGGGTACGCATTCCACCACCAAGTATTTGTTGCCATTGGCGGACATCCTTACGGAACTCCGACAAAAATACGGCATTAGGGTAATGGTTATTTCCGACCAGGCTCCGGCCTGGCATTTTCACGATTTTTCGTTTGTGCCGTGGAACAAAACGCTGGAAATACAACAATTGCAACAAATAGACATTGGTATTATGCCCTTGGAAGACAGCATCTGGGAACAGGGCAAGTGCGGATTTAAGGCATTGCAATACATGGCCCTGGGCATACCTGCTGTAGTATCTGACGTGGGGGTAAACAGGGAAATAATCAGCCATGGCATCAACGGCTTGTTGTGCAGCAATCCATCGGAGTGGTCGGCAAGCCTTAGGGCACTGGTCGAATCGGAGACAACAAGAAAAACGCTGGGTGCCCGGGGGCAAAAAACTGTGGAGGAAGGCTATTCGGTCAACTCCAACGCTTCAAACTTCCTTTTGCTCTTTGCATAGCTTAGCAAAATAAAAAGCCCGGAAACAAAAAATGGATAAAGGGGGATTTTGTATCTGACCAGAGAGCCAAAGTTGTAGGTAGAGATACCAACGGCAAATGCGAAAATGATGGAGAATAAAAAGCAGAATATCAAGATGGGACTGGAGGTAATCAGTGCTATCGCCCTGCCGAACCCTACCTTGAAAAAAACATAGCCTGTGAAAAGCAAGAGCGCCAACGACTCCAGCGCAGAGAGCAGCATAACCACGTTGTGTACTTCCCACAAATAAGGCCGGTACAAACTTACCCACACCGCCCGGGGAAACTTTTTGACCATGCCCACCGGGCTGTAGTCGTAGTCGCCAAGCGTATAGGCCGATCCTCCCTGCATCTCGCTGACATAGTGAAGCCATTCTGCGGTCACCTTTGCAGTACTGGCTATATTTTCCACATTGTAGCGTGGGTTATCTTCCCCTACCTTGACGATGGAGAAATAGCCCAAAACACCGGTCAGAGTCAACAGGAAGGGGGCAATCATTACCTTCAGTACCACATTTCTGACCTGGTGCATTTTGGTGTACATTATCCACAAGATGGCTGCCGGCAAAAAGCAGAGCAGTATATATATCTTTACGGTATATATGGTATAAAAAGAAATCAGTAGAATAATTGAGCAGAGTACAATTGATCTTCTCAATATAAAAATGCTATAAATGCAATACGTAGCCCATCCCAGTGCGCCAATAGTGATGGTATCCTTCAACAATCCCGAACCCCAGAAAAACACCGAAGGGACAAATAAAATGGCAATGGCCATGCCCAAATGCTGCGCGGGAAAAAGTTGGTAAAACACCTTGAACATAGCCCACATACCCCCAAAGCACACCAGGGCAAACAAAACGGCCGTAGCCGAATAGGTATGCAAGGTGAGGATATCAAAGAGACCAGCAATGCGCACTACAAAATACGATGAAGAGTCGCCGTAGGTATATATTTTGGAAGCATACTGAAATGTGTCGTTGGTGTATTCTGATCCTGCAAAAATAAGCTTGAACGCCAGTGCCGGACTATCTTTGAATGCTTCCCATACGTATTTGCTCCCCAGATGGAAATAGGTGAAGGTATCGCCCCGTCCATAATAAAACTGATAAATGAAGCCGACGGCCAGCGCCCCAACTATTTTAGCGGTAAGTCCGGGTATAAAATACCTGACATTGACCCGATCGGTCAGGTAAGGCCTGATGGCATACGCCCCGGCGTACACAAGCAGCAGCAACAAGGGCGTGATGAACAAATCCCTAATCTCCATCATCCTTTAGGGATTTCAGGTATTCTTTTGCCCTTTTGTTGGCTTCGTCACCTCTACTGGTATTTTTCCTGATCAGTCTCAGGCATTCTTTGGCCTCGCTGGTGTTGCCGCGTTTTTCGTATATCTGCGCCAGACCCAGCAACGAATAGTGATAGTAGCCTGATTCGTATGCCTTTTGCTGCTCTACAAAATCTATGGTGCGCTTGTAATAGTAGAAAGCCTTTTCGCGATCCAGGTTCGACTCCCATATCCTGGCCAGGTAAAACGTGGCATATCTACCACTGGTAGCCTCATAGCCCACATATCCGCTATCTACCTTCATGAGCATATCTTCGGCCAGTATTTTGGCTTTGGCAAGGCGACCGGTCTGGAAGAGCAGTCGTGTGTAGTATCGCTGAAAGTATGCATTGTTTGGATATGTTTCGTGCAGGTATTCCGACTCGTGCATGGCACCTTGTGTGTCGTTTTCTTCGGTAAAGAGAATGCGCATTAGCCAATACTGGGCCTCGGTTCGGGTATAAAATGCATTGTGGGCCACCTCCCGCAATTGCTCCAGCCCCAGTTCTTTGTTGCCTTTGTCAAACATAATCAGAAATGGCCGGAGCTGGGGGTAGTTTTCGGGTATCCACACCGAGAAGTAGTTGTACAAACCATCTCCGAAGAGCAACTCAGGACTGAGCGCTTCCTGCCCCCGGCAATCTTCGAGGTAGTTGAGCGCCTTATTGGCATGGCCGGCGGCTTTCAGCCATTTTTTACGTTCAGAGTACAATCTCGCCTTAAACCCATAGGCTGCGGCCATAAAAAATGCCCCTTCTATCTTCATAGAATCTATTTCGTACAGGTTTTTGGCTTTCATGATGGAGGTATCCATGTAGGCAAGGAAAGTCTCGTCATACTTTTCTACTTCCATGGCGGGCATTATCTTCCACCATTCATTGAGGCCCATCAGAAAGTAGGGCAATGGATGTTCGTGATATCTTTGCTTCAGCCAGCCAAACTGAATTCTGGCTTCCCTAAATTTAAAGTTGTACATGTCATTCAAGGCCTGGGTAGCCTCTATTTGCACATACATATCGGCAATGAGCAAGGAGTCTTTGCGCTCTTGCGAAGTAGCTATCGTTGTAGAAAAAATCAACAATGTGGCATGCAAAAATACAATGCGCCACCTGCTATGTGATATCATGCCAATAAAGATATGTTAAATATAAATTCGCCACAAAAACAAAAAAGACTGTTAAATTCGCGGCTGTCTGGATGTTGTGTGCTTTCCCGGTTTTGATCAACCTTGTAACGCGTTTTAAATTTGAAAATTTGAATTTATATTAAAATGTTCAAAAACAGATACCCATTTGTCAGTATTGTCAAAGAACTTTTAGAAGTGAAGGGTATTTACTTTTTCTTGTTGCTGTGCCTGTTGAGCTTTTTGCTCTTGTTCATCAAAAAAAACTTTGTAGAATATGAAATCACCGCGTTTCAGATTCTTGATGAGCGAGGTGAAATGGGCATGTTCAAGATCATTTCCGGCTTGCAATACCTTTCTATTCCGTTGGTGTACCTGCTCAAATTTTTTTTTATTGCGTTTTTCATCTGGGTGGGTTGCTTTGGCTTTGGCTACCGCATCACCTATGCCAACTGCTGGCACATCGTCCTGGTGTGCGAAATCATATTTGTGTTGCCCGAATTGATAAAAATTTTATGGTTTATGAGCGTACATACCGATCCAAATTATTTTGAAGTGCGGGCGTTTTATCCCTTGTCGCTCATGAATTTTTTCGACTACGAGCATGTGGCAGACCGGTGGCACTATCCTCTGAAGGCGCTCAACGTTTTTGAGGTGATTTACTGGTTTATGATCATTGCGGGTATTTATATCAAATCCGAAAAAGTGTACAGACAATCGGTGATCATTGGTATATTTGGCTATGTGGTTCCATTTTTATTTTGGTTGGGCTATTATACGATGGTATATAAATGATCGTTTGCGGGTAGTGGAAAATACGGCCATAGTACCACCCCTGGCTCTAGGAGTCGCATCGGCAAGCCTCCATGATATAAAGTCTGCCCCTTCAACGTGTTGAATGGGAGGGGCAAAATTGTCAAAGGCTGGATTATTCGTTCAAAAGCAATAATATATTTACTATTTTCGCGGGTTAAAAATATGGGAATAATGCAAAATTATAAGAAAATCAACAATATTTCGGGCTGGATAGTGTTTGCCATTGCCACTGTGGTGTACTGGCTAACGGTAGAGCCTACGGCCAGCTATTGGGATTGCGGTGAGTTTATAGCCGTTTCCTACAAGCTCGAAGTACCTCATCCTCCGGGGGCTCCACTATTTTTATTGATCGGTCGCATGTTTTCTTTCCTGGCTATGGGCGATGTGGAGCAGGTGGCATATTGGATCAATATGTCCAGCGTACTGGCCAGTGGTTTTACAATATTATTTCTTTTTTGGACACTCACCTTACTTGGGCGTAAAATATTCCGTATAGAAATCGGGCAGGAAACCCCGGCTCAGACCATCTTGCTGATAGGCGGTGGACTGATAGGAGCTTTGTCCTATACATTTTCCGATTCTTTTTGGTTTTCTGCCGTCGAGGCCGAAGTGTATGCCATGTCGTCTTTTTTCACTGCCTTTGTGTTTTGGGCCATATTGAAGTGGGAGGTGATCGAAGATGAAAGCCTGGCCAATAAGTGGATCGTGCTTATCAGCTACATGGTGGGTCTTTCTATCGGTGTCCACCTGCTCAACCTGGTGGCCATACCCGCCCTTGGTCTCATTTACTATTTCAAAAAATATAAAGTATCGAGGAATGGGGTCATTGCCTCTCTTCTGGTCAGCGGGCTCATCGTCATTTTTGTCAACAACATCATTATTCCTGAATTTCCATCATTTGCCGGCACGCTTGAGGTATTTTTAGTCAATTCGATAGGCATGCCTTTTGGGTCAGGCATCATGCTGTTTGGCCTGGTGCTTGTTGGTGCATTGGTTTATGGCATTTATTATTCCAACCTCAAGGAAAAAGTTTTGCTCAATACTGCGCTGCTAAGTTTTGCTTTTATCCTCATCGGATATTCGTCTTATACTTCCATGGTAATCAGGTCTAACTACAACCCGCCAATTGACGAAAACAACCCGGAAAATATCATGTCCTTTGTGTCTTATCTCAAGCGCGAGCAATATGGATCGAGGCCTTTACTGCACGGGCAGTATTTTGACGCGCAGATTGTAGATCAGAAACAAGGGGCGCCCATATATGTGAAAGGAAAGGATGAATATGAAATTTCTGACCGTAAGATCAACTATATCTACGATCCCGGCAGAACCACCATTTTGCCAAGAGCATATAGTTCAGACCCAAAACATGTGGAGTTGTACCGGGAGTTTATGGGCTTGAAAGCCGATGAAAACCCCAACTTTGTGGACAATTTAAAGTTTATGTTCACCTACCAGCTCGGCCATATGTATATGCGCTATTTTCTCTGGAATTTTTCTGGCCGCGAAAGCGACATTCAGCATGCCACCTGGTTGTCGCCACTCGATGCATTCCAATCACTGCCAGAGCAATATGCCAACAACAAAGCACGCAATAATTTCTTTATGCTTCCGCTAATCCTGGGAATAGTGGGGATGTTTTATCAATACAATAAAAAGCAAAAAGACTTTTTCGTCTTGCTACTGCTGTTTTTCCTTACGGGAATGGCACTGGTGCTATACCTCAACTCACCCCCGGTAGAGCCACGCGAGCGCGACTATATCTATGCCGGATCGTTTTATGTATTTGCGATGTGGATAGGCATAGGTGCCATGGGCTTGGGCAAATGGATAGGTGATAAGTTGAAAAATGAAAAAATGGCGCCATCATCGCCACAGTGGCATGTCTGCTGGTACCGGGTATTATGGCTGCCGAAGGATGGGATGACCACGATCGCTCCGGACGATACTTTTCTGTAGATTCGGCACGCAACTTCCTGGCTTCATGCGAGCCCAATGCCATTCTCTTTACCGGTGGCGACAACGACACCTTCCCCTTGTGGTACATCCAGGAAGTAGAAGGGTACCGCACCGACGTGCGAGTGATTGTATTGAGCTACTTCAATACCGACTGGTACATAGAGCAAATGACCAGACCTGCGTATGAGTCGGCACCGCTTCCTTTCTCGCTCACGGAAAAAGATTACCGCCAGGGTGGCCCCAATGACTTTTTGCCTTACTATGAAAACAAACAAGTGAAAGGTGCGGCCATCAACCTGCCCCAATACCTCAAGTTGATCAGGGAAGAAAACCCCGGACTACAGGTGCCAACAAAATTTGGCAAGTACAATTCTGTACCTTCCAAATCGCTCTACCTCGACATTGACACTGCCGACATTAAAAGTAGAAACCTGGTGCCCGAAGACAAAGAGCAGTTTATCCCTGAAAAGATGGTGTTTACCCTGCGTCGTGGCGGCTTAGAAAAAAACACTTTGATGATATTGGATCTCATCGCCAACAACAACTGGGAGCGCCCAATCTACTTCAACAACACCTCCCTACAGGGAGCTAGCATCAACCTGAACGACTATGTGGTACAGGAAGGTAACGCCTACCGTTTGCTGCCGGTTAAAAACCCAAATCCCCGGACAGAATTTGTGAATACAGAGCTCATGTACGACAATGTGATGAACGAATTCAGGTTTAGAGGCCTGGCCGACCCCAACGTGTACAATTCCATCGATCATCGGAATTTTGCACTCAATCACCGGTCAACCTTCAACAGCCTGGCCAATGCATTGCTTAGCGAAGGCAAAAAAGAAAAGGCAATAGCCGTACTCAACAAGTCTTTGGAAGAAATCCCGGATATCTCTATCCCGTACGACTACACGTCGTCACAAACCGTAAAGCTGCTCTTTGCAGCCGAACAAAGAGAACGGGCATTGGAGATCGCAAAAGTGATGGGCGAGCGAGCCAATGAAGAGCTCGAATATCTGAATGACAAAAACCTGTCGATAGGCAACGAGACACAAAAAACCTGCTCATCCTCAATGATCTGGTCAATACCATGAAGAGCGAAAATGAGAATGAGCTTGCCGCCAGGTTCGAAGAGTATTTCATGAAGCACTATACCAACATCAGCGGTTAGTTTGCGGCATTCAAAATAAAAAGTAAAAAGCGGGGCATGTCCCGCTTTTTTTTGGCCTGGTCGTGCCATTTTTTCTTTGTACCGCATTTCCTTTAACTTGCAATACGCCATAGCAACAAGCCAATTCTTCGAATTTAACATAGAAGTCATGAGAAAATGGACAATCGCAATTTTTTTCTTTCTTGCCAGTGCTGGCCTCAAAGCTCAGGATGTCGGACTATCATTTTCTTATTTCATCCCCAAAAACGGAGATTTTTCAGTGCCTGTCACTCCGTTTTCCATTCGTGGGTTGGGGTTTGACCTCAACCGGTTTCTGGCTATCGAATCTGGTTTTACACTTTACCGCATTTCGGGTATGGGCGTCAAAGACCTTCCCTACGAATCGAAAAAGCCTATCATTGGCCCATTTTTTTCGTTATTGGTGCCAGCGGAACTCGTGCTTACTTTGAGTTTTGGCGATCAGGCCATTAAGCTGAAAGGGGGCGGATTTGCCTTTTACAATTTTGGCACACAAATCAATGAAGGCAATATGGACAGAGAACTTCGACAATATTTGAATTGGGAGGTGCTCAATTCAGATATGAAAGTCACCAACAATCCGGGCTTTGGCTATCACTTTGGTGGAGAGTATCTCATATACTTTTCAAAAAAATTCGGCATCAGCTTCGAAGCCTATTACCTCGCTGGCGCTTCCCCACTCGACCTGAAGGGCAGCTATCGTGGTGTGGCTACAGATGGTGCAGCCATCACAGCGGGCGAAGTTGATTTTCCTGATGCTCAACTCGATTTTAGCGGCTATGAACTATCGATAGGCGTTTTGTTTGCGCCCAAATAGGGCTCATTCGCACCTGCTATTTGATGCCTAACTTCCTAAAAGATAGAAATTGCAGCTTGGAGAAAGCAATAAGAATGTGATATTGCCTGCAACCGGTGCCGCCATTGGCATGTACACCATATTGAACTAAATCCGCCTAAGGGCGGATAGCTCTTTTCAAAGGTAGCATAAATCAATTTGGTCTCAAATCCTTTATAACTGTATGATTCACTTTAAAAACTACAGTTATGAGAAAAAATCTGGTTTTACCATTGTTGAGCAAGCCATTGAAAAGGTGCCTGCCTTTAAAAATGTGGTCGTAAA
>JAAUQL010000196.1 GCA_012033595.1 Cyclobacteriaceae bacterium
TTTTTCGTTCAGATCCATCTCAGGCTGATCAGCAATTTGGGTATGAAGCGCTGCAATCTGATCATCGATCGGTTTCAGCTTATCGTTAATATGATGCTGAACTTCTTTTGTTTTATTTCTTAGCTCATCGTTGGTAGTCGAGATTAGACTTTCACCTTCCCGTTTGGTCTGTTCAACGAGGGGCATCATCAGTTTAATGTCTTTTGGGATTTATCGCCAAAAATCTTTGCAAGCAGTTTTAACATGTGTAGTCGTTTGTCATTTGAATATGGTTGTTCAACCTTCGAATTGTATTGTAATTCAAAAGTGAATTAGATCAACCAATCAAATGGGCCGTAAATTTAAGGATTTCGGGGTGCAATTATAGTTCCAGAGTACCTTCAAACACCATTTTGGCAGGGCCGATGAGATAAATATCGTGAAATGTGCCTGCCTGTCCGGTTTTAAACTCAACAGAGAGCGCACCACCCTTTACATTCACAAGAACCGGAGATTTGTAGCCATGATAAGAGGCGGCTAATGCTGCAGCAGTCACTCCTGTGCCGCAAGAAAATGTTTCATCTTCCACACCGCGTTCATAGGTACGTACAGAAATGGTATTATCGACCGCCAATTCAACAAAGTTAGTATTGACACCCTGGGGAGCATATTCTTCACTATCTCTAATTTTTCTACCTTCTGCAAAGACAGGATACAACCTTAAATCAGTAACAAATTTGAGATGGTGAGGTGAGCCCGTGTTAATAAAAAAGTCTGCACCTATCTTTTTTACATCCGTAACGGGATTCATTTTTAGTCTTACGATTCCCGTAGGTAATAGTTCGGCCTCATGAATGCCATCATAGGCATTGAATTTCGTCTTGTCATTTAGCAGTCCAAGACTAGCAGCCATTATTACTCCCGCGCGACTTCCATTTCCGCACAAACTTTGAGAGCCATCGCTATTATAGTAATTAAGATTGAAATCTAGTGTGGGGTGTTTTTCGATCAGGATTAGCCCATCGGCACCCACGCCAAACCTACGATCGCAAATTTTTTGGATTTGATCGGTCGAAAAGGAATACGCTCCTGCACGATTGTCAATTATGACAAAATCGTTGCCTGTTGCTTGGTATTTTGGAAATGGATTTTCACTTCAGAAATTGTGTTCTAGCTTGTAATGGTTGATTCAATTTAGATAATCGCGTTTGAAATTTTTATAGGTCTCGTTGCCTGGATCCAGTGAGATCGCCCTGTCAACATCCCTCTTTGCTCGGTTTTTCTTCCTAGATTGAAGTACGAATATCCCCTCCAGTAATACGCTTCTGTGTAATCCGATTTAATTGTAATGGCTTTGCTGTAGTATTCTACGGCTTGCTGATAGTCTTTCAAAACATAAAGGCTGTGCCCAGCCATCAATAAAATGTAAGAATCTTTAGGGGTCTTTTCAAGAAAAGATTTAAAATCATCCAGGGCTTCTTGGGGGAGATTCAGATTGTAATTGCAGAAGCCACGCCAATACTTGTATTCAGGCCCCTGCTCAGGTAAAAGTTCAATTGCTTTGGTGTAATCAATGCGGGCTTCTTTATACTTCTCAAGCATATAATAACAATTGGCCCTGCCATAGAAGGTGTATCCATCATTTTATTGAGTTCGATAGATTTAGAATAGTCAAAGATAGCTTCTTCATATTGCTTTTGTCGATAGTTTACCTCTCCTCGCCAGTTATACATGGATGCCACATCTGGATTCAGCTCGATGGCCTTGTCAAAGTCTGGTAAAGTTTCCGGGTAAGCTTCAAGATAGTAATTGGACAGTGCCCGGTAATAATATGCTTGTTCGTTGTTTGGATTTAGCTCGATAGCCCGGCTATAATCGGGTAAAGCTTCCCTATAATTCTTAAGCGCATAGTGGACATTAGCTCTCCAGTAAAAGGCATCGTCATAATTTGGATTTATCGCAATTGCTTCGGTATAAAAACCGATGGCTTTCTGGTAATTTTCTTCATTATAGGCAGTGTGGCCTTTATCAAGTAAACCCTTCGCCTTTTTTCGATTCTCCTCAGACACGCTAAAGTCTCTTTTTACTTCAGTGTTTTTTGGTTTTGCTGGCTAGCACCTCGTTTTCAATAATAGCTCCATTGGAAACATTCGATGCGGCAAAATAAAAATCATCACCTGTAAGCGAAGTTGTTTCCCAAGGCACCTGGGCTCCACCAGATTTTTTCGGGTCACATCAGTGCGTTACTTTTTTTGGAACACCCTGGCTCAATAGTTAAGTTTGGGGGTCGTTAATATATTTAAGAAGCGCACTGGTATAAAGGCCGTTGGAACCTTGCCCATCGGATGCTACCCTGCCTGGGGCAGTGGCATAAGCGATCAACGATCCGGTAGGTGCGTTCATCATCGCCAGGCCATTGCCTGTTGCACTTCGGTTCCAACTCCTTTCAAATGGATTATTTCGGCATGCATCCATAATTATAACATTTACTTTTACCTGAGCGGCATCCATATAGGCCAGTACCCTGTCGGCAGCTACACAATCAAATTCTATTTGCGCCTCTGTTTGCAAATCTGCCTCTATAGGAATCATATAGTTCATACCCTTATGTTGCATGCCATGACCCGCATAGTAAAACACGCCTACTTCATAACCGCTCAATTTCTGGCCAAACGAATTGATGGCCATTTTCATTTCTTTCTGATCAACATTTTGGTATTTCATTACTTCAAAACCCACCGATTGCAGAGCCGTGGCAATGGCAGTTGCATCATTGACAGGATTAGGGAGCGAACCACCGTTCAGATAAGTAGAATTACCAATTACGAGAGCCAGTCTTTTTTGATAAGACTGCCCCCAAATGCAAACCGGGATAATTAAAAATGCGATTAGTAGATATCCTTTCATGGAATCAGCATTATGCTAATAAAACTATGAGTAAATGCTCAAAAAGTAACCGGGGCAACCCTTCCTTTTGCGAACGGTTACTTAACCTCCTCGTAGTCGATATAATCCCCGCCCTTCACAGTCCCACTTTTCTTTTTAGAAGCATTGGCATTCATTTCTCCTGCTGGTGGTCTGGGTTGTTGAAAACGAGTTTGCGAAGCAGCACCGGCCCGGAAGAAAAATGACCCTATTTTATATAACACATAAGTAACCAGGCCGATGATAATCCAAAACCTCATGATTTGTCTTATTTATTTATCCAAAACAAGTTTATAAAGATATTAGTTTGGATGGTTATCTTCAATTATCGACTCAGATACAGATTGCGCTCGGAGTAAATATTCATGAAATAATCGTCCATTAAGTCATCTATAAAGTATATGGCCTCACCAGTGGATTTCATTTCAGGCCCCAATTCCTTATTTACCTCTGGGAATTTACTGAAGGAGAAAACGGGAACTTTAATAGCATACCCTTTTTTAGTTGGGTTAAAAGTAAAGTCTTTCACTTTCTTATCGCCCAACATCACTTTGGTAGCATAGTTCACGTAAGGTTCATCATACGCTTTGCAAATAAACGGTACGGTGCGCGTCCCGCGGATTTGCTTCGATGATATAAACCTTATCATTTTTATTGCGAATTGGATATTAATCAAACCCACTGTTTTAATGCAACGGCAATTCGCTTGGTAAAGGTTTCAATTTGTTTAATCACCAGATCCCCCAAGTTATAGGGAGGCAATACTGCGTAGGAATCACCCGAATGAATGCCGGCCGGCTCAATGTGTTGCATGATGCCAATGATATACACATCCTCACCATCGCATATAGCA
>JAAUQL010000197.1 GCA_012033595.1 Cyclobacteriaceae bacterium
GGAATCCTTCTTCTTTAGTGCTGCCGGTAACCAACGACTTTGTTAGATGCCTAAGGGAACCTTGATACGCTTGCGAGCGTTTTGATTGTATAACTTTAAAACTTGATCATCATGGGTGGGTAACTCTTTAAAGTGCACTTCCCCCATAATATTATAACCATCATTCGTTGACGCCATCATCTTTAAATAATAATCAATCCGATAGCCCAGTGCAGTATTCTCAATTTCCAATGGACGTGCCGCGCTGGCAGTAAAGAAATCTTTACCATTACTTTGGATTCCTTGAATTCAAGGACCCACGGATTAAGAATGGTGCAGGATTAGCAAACTGTGTGTTGCCAAAGAAAACCTTTTCAAAATTTTTGAACTGTTTTTCCCACGCCTTATCGCGCGTACCGGTTACTACTACGGTTTCTAACTGTTTTTCATCGATCGCTAACCGGACATTAAGTTGAATCACTTTTCCTGACTATAATCTGAATTTTGGTTTGATAAGATTGGTACCCGACAAAGGATACGACTACCTCATTTAAACCTTCGGGGACTTCATTAAGAACAAAGTTTCCGGCTTCATCGGCTGCTGTTCCTAGTGTAGTTTGGTTTATAAATATGTTCGCGAAAGGAAGGGCCTCTTGTGTATTTGAGTCGATTACCTTACCGACAATTTGCCCGGATTGCGCATACGCAGTAAAGCACCCAATAAAGAAGAACCAACATCCTATGTTGTTTACCTTGAACAATCTCACATTTCTTTATTTCAATATTTTGAACCTACATAGAAAGGTATAAAAACTTATTTGTACTATCACATCAATTTAGACTGATGGTAGGATTCGTTTAGCTATTTTTACAGAGTATGCACATACATAAATTCTCTGTCATCGTCCCTGTCTATAACCGTCCTCAGGAAATTCAGGAATTATTAGAGAGTTTGACTCGCCAAACGAATAAGGATTTTGAGGTGATACTGGTTGAAGATGGATCATCTACAACAAGTGAAAAGGTGTATGAGGATTACGCGAGCCGGTTGACTATTCAATATTTTTATAAACCCAATAGCGGACCCGGACCAAGCCGTAATTTTGGATTTGAACGAGCAACGGGTGAGTATTTTATCGCATTTGATAGCGACTGCATCGTACCAGAACACTATTTCGAATCTGTTGATAATTTTTAAAGAATGAACCGCTCGATGCCTGGGGTGGGCCCGATCGGGGTCACCAAAACTTCACCGTGGTTCAGCAGGCGATGGGTTACACCATGTCATCCCTGTTTACTACGGGTGGAATCAGGGGTGGTAAATCGAAAGGGTTTCAACCCCGAAGTTTTAATATGGGCATCACCCAAAAAGTTTTTGAACAAACCGGAGGATTTAAGTTTGATCGCCTGGCAGAAGACATAGAGTTAAGTGTGCGCATGCGCAAGCTAGGATTTCGTATTGGCCTGATACCAGAAGCCTATGTATATCATAAACGAAGAACAAACTTCAAAGAATTTTTTGATCAGGTTGCAAATTTTGGCAAAGGTAGGGCCTTGGTTGGTAAGGCGCATCCAGGCGAAGTTAAAGCTACTCATTGGTTTCCGGCATTCTTTTTATTAGGCATTATCCTATTATTAGTTCTAGTTCTCATTTTACCTGCTTTATCCTTAACAGGTGTTGCAGTCTATTGTATTTATTTTTTAACACTCAGTATTGATTGTTATTTGACGACACATTCAATTCCTGTGTCGCTCTTAAGTATGCCCGCTGCGTTAATTCAACTGACTGGTTATGGGTATGGATTCTTAAAAGAAATGATTGGGTCTAGATAACAGTCCAGTTTAATCATTGCAAAAACCACATTTTTCCGCAATCTTTATCTAACCAAACCCCTCATCTATGCGCGGCTATGCATGTGCCTTGGCTATTATGATAGGCCTTTCTTCTTTTTCATTTACTGATCCCAACCCCAAAGGCGAGTACCTTCAAAAGGGTTACTACATTGTTGTTGCAGCTTATCGAATCGGTCAGGAAAAATATATGGAAGCTTATGTTTCAAAACTAAACAACTCGGGCTTGCATACTAAGTTCGGTTACGACTTAGGAAGAAAGTTTTACTATATCTACCTGGATTATTATACCGATTTTGACGAGTCGATTGAGCAAATGCTTAAGACCAGAAAAGAGGGTGGTTTTGGAGATGCCTGGGTTCGGATTATGAAAGAAGGGTATAATCCTCAACCCGCAGTGGAAGAAAAGCAGGTACCGGTTGAGATACAAGAAGAAGTAATTCAACCTGCACCCGTTGAAGAACTGCGAGTAGATCAAAATCCAACCAATGATTTATTAAGCAAGAGGAAACTGTCAAGCCTGATAGCGTTGAAAAAATAGGCTCTCAGGAACAGCTCCCTCTTAACGAAGCCGAAGTTTTGTTTTATACCTATAACCCGACTAATGGCGAGCCCATTGATGGGGAAGTAGAAATTGTGGATGGGGATGTTGCGCGTCTGATTAAAAAGGTAAAAGCACACGAAGTGGAGATATTACCGAATCCAAAAAATAAGTCTGGTAAGATTTCGCTAATAGGCTCTTCATTTGGTTATCGAAAGGTACATCATGATTTTGTTGTGGCGGATATTACAAAGGAAAATATGCCAGAGTACATGGAATGGCGCGAGAATCACTATGTAATTAAGTTTGATTTAGCACGACTTCACAAAGGAGATATTGAGACATTGTATAATGTTTATTTTTTTAATGATGCAGCCGTTATGCTTCCAGAGTCCAAATATGAATTGTTGCGTTTGCTGGAGTTTATGAATTCGAATGAGCGGTATAAGATTGTGCTTCACGGCCATACCAATGGCAATGCGCGTGGAAAGATCATCACTATGGGGCCAAGCAAGAATTTCTTCGAACTAAGTGCGGATGTTGAAGAGGGTTCAGGGTCGGCCAAAGACCTATCATATCAACGAGCCTTGATTATCAAAGAATGGTTGGTAGCTCAAGAGATTGCCGAAGATCGTATCAGCATAAAAGCCTGGGGGGGTAGCCGCATGATCCACGATAAGAATAGTAACAACGCACGCAGGAATGTTCGTGTGGAGGTAGAAGTTGTGGAGGATTAACCAATATGACTTCAATCATTTTTTAAATCTATTCTTTATAGTTGCTTAACAATTTGGTAACATCATTCCTTTTCGGGAATTTTCAGAGTCTAGAATTAAAAAACATGAAACGAATCATTCGCAGTTTTAGCTTAATCATCAATTATAAGACGTTTATCATTACTGCCTTATCGGTAATTTCTACATACGCCTGTTTTAAATTGGGACTTACCGCCAAGTTTCCAGATATGCTGGTTGGGGTAGCTATAGTTTTTCCAGTAGTGTTTTCTATCGGCTCAGCCTATACGCGTAGGGAGACTGCTTTACAACGCTTTGCTGATTTTAAGGGCCATGCGATTGCCATTTACTACGCAACCCGCGATTGGTCTGGTAATAAAGACAATGACCTTCCTGTTCGAACAAAGCAAATCATTTTTGATATGATGAAGTTGATGCGGGATATGTTTAAGACCGAGCACGACCCAGAGTGGAAGCAAAACGAAGCAAATATGTATCAACTATTTTCGCGGCTTTCGCTTATGACTAATGAATTGAGAAACTATGGTGTACAAAGTGGGGAGATTTCGAGAGCTAGCCAATATGTGAGTAAAATGATTATTGCCTTCGATAACATGAAGTTATTCACAACTACCGAACACCAATTAC
>JAAUQL010000101.1 GCA_012033595.1 Cyclobacteriaceae bacterium
GCCATGACGTTTGTTTGTGTGGTAACATCAAACATCATAAACTTTAGCGAGGTGTCAAAGCCTCGCTATTGTATTATTCCAATAACCAACTCAAGCTTAAAAACTTTCCTCGGATGACAGTAATAAATAATCGCAATTGCTTTCTACCTCATCTACAATTGCTCCATATTTCTCATAGAATTCAATAGCATTGGTATTCCATTTAGAGACTTGCCAATGTACTTTTTTGCATTTTTCCTGCCTTGCCCGCTCTATGATATGGTCAAGTAACATTTTACCCAGACCCTTTTTTCGATGCTGGCTTGTCACATACAAGTCATCAAGGTACATGGTTTTGCCTATCCAGGAATACCAGGCGATGAACGTGGTGGCAAAAGCGATAATTTCCTTATCGTCTTGCTCGATCACAAAAATCCTGAAATGTGCCTGCTCTTCTATCATTTGTTCCACCGTAATTTTAAATTTCTCGGGGGTTTTGATAAAATGTGCAAAAGCCTCATTTAGCTTGTGAATTTGCCAGAAATCCTCAGCAATTGCCTGCCGTAGGGAATAAGCCATAATAACGATGATTGAGCGAAGGGTTAAAACCTATTTTCCGAGTGTTCTTTATTCATCCCAAAGAGTTTGCAGCGTATAGCCGGAGCCGGGCATGGCCCAAAACCCACCAACGATCAAGCGCTTATGAGCATCCAAGGTTGCAATTTTTTGCATGTCTTCCTCATTTAGGGCAATGCTGGCTGCATCTATATTTTGTTTTAGTCTGCCGGGATTTACCGATTTGGGAATTACCGAGGTGCCACGTTGAATGGCCCAACAGATCAGTACTTGTGCCGTAGATAGGTGGTGGGCGGCGGCAATTTCTTCTATTACAGGATTTTGCAACAAGCTGGGTTCATCCGGCGCTTTAAACACCGCCGGCCTGTCAGTTGACCCCAGAGGGGAATAAGCGGTAAGTATTATATTGTGCTGCTTGCAATAATCGAGCATTTTATTTTGTGCCAAAAAAGGATGTAGCTCTACCTGGTTGACGGCCGGTTTTATATCGCAACGCTCCATCAAATCAGTCAATTTGCTTATGCTAAAATTGGAGACGCCAATGTGCCTGGTAAGCCCGGCATGCACGCAAGCTTCGAGGGCTTCCCATGTGGTGGAAATTGGGACATCTTCCAGGCTGAGAAAATCCTTTCCGTTTTTAGGAAAACCTACACCCGGTTGCAAAGCTACCGGCCAGTGAATCAGGTACAAATCGAGATATTGCAGTTGAAGGTCTTGGAGGGTTTTTTCCAATGCCGGCCTTACGTCATCTTTTATATGCGCATTGTTCCAAAGTTTGCTGGTGATCCACATCTCATCGCGTTTCACCTGCCCCGACTGGAAGGCATCGGTTAGCGCTTGTCCTATTTCTTTTTCATTTTCATAAATCGCCGCACAATCAATATGCCTGTAGCCAAGTCTGATGGCTTCACGAACGGCTTCATAAACTTCACCGGGCTTAGATTTCCAGGTACCCAAACCGAGGGCCGGCATTTGATCTCCATTGTAAAATTGAAATTTTTTCATTGCTGTATGTTTTTAATTGTGGTTTAAGCCAAACTTCCGGGTAAAATATAGAATGTAACCAACCCTACCACCCAAAATATAATCAGACGATATAAGAGCGACGTGGTGTCGCTACTCATCAAACCGATGTAGAATTTTCTTGTTTGGATAATTAAAATCATAGCCAAAACCGACACCATGCCGAAGTGGATAAGCACATCTATTCCTGACAAACCAAGAATAAAAAACATGATGCTGATAATGAGCATCGAAAGAAAAATATAGGAAAACGTAGAAGCGACCCTGTCAAACTGGTTTTTGGTTTTTATTCTCCTAAAACCCAAAGCAACAAATAAATACAGCAGCGCGAATGCATTGAACCCCAAGCCAAGCACCAGTTTACCTCCTTTGATATCGAGGGTGTTGAGTATGATACCGGCTGAGGTAAAGGCAAAAAGGATAAATTCAATTTTTCCTATACGCCGCAAAAAATTTACCTGAGTTTCTTGATTGTTCATTCAATCTTCAATGGCTATTTTCGCAAGGTACAACAATTTTAATATTGGTGTAGCTCGCTAAATCATGACTAAAAAAACAGACGATGGTGCCTGAAAACTATTTCCATTCGAGTCGAGCCCGGCATACTTCTTTATCATCACCATCTCGTACAATGTTTACCATTGAGCATTGGCTGTGACCGGCTCGGCAAAAATGAGCACATCTTCTCCATATTTGGTTTCTCCGAGAAAGTTGATTTCTATGGAGGCAAGTGTATGGTCAAGCAGAGTCTCTTTGGGAAAGCTGTTGATGATCAACTCAATATATTTCACATTGTTGACATGGTACAGTATGTCTATGTCCGTATATTCGACCATTCGCTTGCGCAAAAGTTTCTGATTTTGTAGCTCCGGAAGTTTATTTAGCTTTTTGACAAGGACGATCTGATCGGCAAGCGAATGCAGTCCCTGTTCCAAGCCTTCTACTGGTTCGGGTCTTCTTGTTCTATGATTGATGGCCGCCCAGGCACTGCTCGCTTTTGCGATGATATATTGCTGCTCATCTTCCACCATGAAGTCCCGAATATAAAACATACCCTCCTGACCACGCGACCAGGTTTTAAGGGTGAGCCGCTCTCTCCATACCGGGTAGCGGATCATTTCCACTTTTAGCCTTGCCAATACCCAAAGCTGGCCTTTTTGTAGCATTGCTTCAAATCCGAAACCCGCCAACTCTGCATGCAAACTCGCCCCTTCCTGAAGAATATGGCAAATGGCTGTAATTTGAGTCTGCCCTTTAGGATCTAATTGGTGTGTACCTATCCTGAAATCGTCTTGCCAGATGCTGTTTTTTGACATGATATTTCAATCTATATATTTTTCACTGCTATCGGTTTCACTCAGTTCTACCAAAAAGTCCGATATTTTTGATATCACCTTGCTGAGATAGGCTTCCCCTTTTTCCACGGCCGATCTGGCGGGGTCGCCTATACCTGTATCGTCTGTTACTTTCGTCCACTCACGTGGTGCCCACAGCCAACCCTCCTTTCTGCCTCTATACTTCAGTTTTTTGGCTTTACCACTTCCTGCTGCTTCCAATGGCAGCACCCAGGAGGGAGCTATCTTCATCATAATGCTTGTTTCCATTTCGCCCGCATGATCCCCCAAATCCTCAAAGTATTTGTCCCAATGCGGATCTACCATAAACCAATGCACCTGGCAGATAAACATGTGAGGAAACAGGGCGCTTAATTCACGGATCATTTGTTTAAAATCATTGCCACCATGTCCATTTAAAACCAACAATTTTTTAATTCCCTGCCCATATAGTGAACTGACTATATCTTTCAAAATCTCAAATTGCGTCGAAGGGTTCAGATTGATGGTGAGCTTGATGTCGAGTTGCTGACAGTTAACGCCAAAAGGAATATTGGGCAACACAATAACTTTTGCACCACGATCCCAGGCCATTTTGGCCGATTCTGCAGCTATAAAATCATTTTGTATATTATCAGTGCCATAGGGCAGGTGATAATTGTGCGCTTCGGTTGCGCCCCAGGGAAGTATAGCTACCTGATAGTCGGTAGCCTTCACGGTTTTCCAGTTGGTCTCTTGCAGTATAAATGCTCTGGGATCCATAGTATTGCTATTTAAGGACATGAAATTTTTCCTTTGGTACATCAAAAGTAAGCCTACTTTCCCAACATAGGAAAAAGTGATCGTATTTCTTCATCTGAGGGTTGCCTTCCGTATTCGCAAATTTCAAATGCTTCCGCATGTTTGGCAGATTTACCTTTTTCGCCATACCATTTCACCAGCGCTTGCCTGCTTGCTTCGTCCACTTCTGCTGTACGTTGTTTGCCCAGCCACTGCAAGCGCTCTGCTTCACTGGCGGGTACCGCGTTTGCCAGGCCATTAGTCCATGGAAGCCATTCAAAAGATTGTGACTCATGAGCCGCCATACCATAAATTTTCTGTTCAAATACATCGTCAATGACCAATGCAATATCGGCCTCAAAAGGATTGGGTTTTTGAAACCGGTCCTGACTGTATAGGAAAAGGGGGTTTTTGCGAATAGGTGCCACATCGGGTGCAATATTGGGCACTATGACCATATAAGCCGCATCTTGCACCAATATGCCTGTGTATCGATGATCAGGATGGTAATCATTGGGTCTTGGTGCAATGACTATATCCGCTTTCCAGTTCCTGATTTGTCTGATCACGTTCAATCTTTGTGGCAGGGTGGGCATCAGCTCACCATCGTGGTTGTCCAGTACTTCATATTCCACTCCAAACCTTTTGCCGGCCTCCTGTGCTTCGGCCATGCGTATCTTTGCCAGGGCACCCCCTCCAATGGCGTGATGGCCGGCATCTCCATTGGTCATGGATACAAACTTTACCTTGTGACCCATTTTTGCGAATAGTATGGCCGTGCCCCCGGCGTCGCTGTCGCAATCATCGGGATGGGCTCCAAATACAATTACATTGATCGGTGTATGCTGCTGTGCTTTTACTGTCGGTGCCAAGAGCATAAGACAACATAATAATATCTGTTTTTTCATTTCCTCAGACGGTTTAGTGTTCTGCGAGATTTATAAAAGTGTATATCTTTCAGTCAGCAGTGCGCGGACATTTTCAGGTTCCTTTGCGCTTGGGCAATTGTTAATTATCATCTTGTCCTGTGACCGATGCTATGACAACTTCATGGTTTCCGGATTCCAATGCACTGCTTTCGCTGAATAGTAGCTTTCGTTGGCAAGTAGAGCCGCACCAGCTGCACGAAAACCAAATGTTGCATCTTCGACAATACTGCCCCGGCCTCTTATTGCCTCAAAGAAATTGTAAAAGTGGTCATAATGCGATCCTTTGTATCCATCTGGAGCGCGGTAGATAGTTTCTCCAATATTTAAAGCTGACTTTCGCCCTTCCATATTCTTGGCTTCAAATTCCTTCCTGATTTCCTCTTGCATCGCTTCGGTATAGGCAATCAGCGAATATCCACCTGCTGCCTTGTTCAAATGAGAACGCACCAGTTTAACAGTGTCCGATCCTACTTCCATTTCACCTTCGGTTCCTACTAGTTTAAACCCATATCCTCCACCTCCCCCGGCAATGAAATTGACTCTGAAAATTGCATTGAATGCGGCATGGGTTTCTGTTTGGGGATAATCATAAAAGGTCAGGGAAACGTCAGGCACATCGCGACCATCTTTCCAGTATCGCAAACCTCCTGTAGCCATGGCCCTATTCGGTCCATAAGAGCTGATTACATAGTTGAGCGTGGTAAAGGCATGTACAAATAAATCACCTGCTACACCGGTGCCATAGGCTTTATAATTTCTCCAGCGAAAAAAACGTGTGGGATCGTAGGCTACTTTAGCCGCCGAACCCAGGAAGGTATCAAAATCGATGGTGTCCGGACTGGCATCACCTGGTATGGGATATTGCCAGGCTCCTTCGGCAGAGTATCGGTCATTATACATATCCAGCATTACTAATTCTCCGATGGCACCGTCTTGGTATAGTTGCTTGGCTTTTTCATTGCCCAAAGATGACAATCCCTGGCTTCCGATCTGACAAATAGTACCTGTTTCCTTCTGAACTGATATAATTTCATGTCCTTCGTCGAAATTTTGTACCATGGGCTTTTCGCAATACACTGCCTTTTTTGCCTGCAAGGCCTCTATAGTCAATCGCTTGTGCCAATGGTCGGGGGTAGCAATGATTACCGCATCTACATCTTGTCTGGCCAATATTTCTCTGTAATCCCTGGAAACAAAAATATCCGCGCCCCAAAGTTCCTTGGCACGATCCAGTCGGCCAATGTACAAATCACAAACAGCCACCAGTTTTACCCCTGCTACGCTTAGCGCAGCTTTGGTATCGAAAATACCCTGTATTCCAGCGCCGATTAAGGCAAGGTGGATCTGATTATTGGCCGAAAACGTCATTTTTTCATATTTTCGACTTATTAGGGTTTCGCTTTGACTATAATTTGAAGCGAGTAAAACGGGTGAAGACGTTAAAAGGGCTGACTGTATGCTGAGATTGCGCAAAAATTTTCTTCTGTTCACGCTGGTCTTTGAATAATTCATCTGGGATTAGGCTTAGATAAAAATGTAATGGAATTTACACCTTTTTCAAGCCTAAGCAAAGAGGCAATTACAAATAGTCTCCTCTTAGTGTCCTGTAGCGTTTGCGGGCATCGGCAGCCATGTGACTGCCCGGATAGCTCATGAGAAAGCGTTGAAAAATCTCCATGGCCATTTTATTATCTTTTAGCTGCTCTTCGTAGATAATGCCCATCAGGTACAAAGCATCATCGCCCAATATATCCGCTCCATGCTCATCTACCACCTGGCCAAGTTGCCTTATTGCTTCATCAAAAAATCCCATTTCCAAATTCAGCTTGGCTTCCAAAAATAGTACTTCATCCACCAAAGGATGCTCTGTATATTCTAATTTCAGCTTTTCCAGCTCATCCATCGCCTCATTCTTCTTATTTTGGAAAATCAATAATTCTATTGCGGCAAAGCGTTTCAAGGCTATATCACCAGTATCGAGCTTGGTGTTGTCCTTGATCAATAGACTCAAAGCCAATGCATCATTTGCGATTTCTCGGGTGGTAGCCATTTTTAAGATATCCAGATGATTTTGTGCCAACGCAAAGTCGCCCCGATAGTATGAAAGTTTTGCATTACGCAATTTGGCATCATAGGCAATTGGCGTGTCTTTACTCGATTTTTCTACTTGTGCATACAACAGGGTAGATTCCCATGGCTGACCTATCAATAAATAAATATCGCCGAGATCCAATTTCGATTGATCCACAATAGATTTACTGATGCGCGGGGTGTTTATGATCTGTTGCAGTATGACTATGGCCGAATCGTGTTCCTGTAAATAAAACGCATAGAGCAAGGCCTCACTTCTTAAGGCTTCAATGGTATATTGATTGAGTCCTACTTTGCTCACAAGCTCCCGGTAATCATTTATGAGGCTCTCAATTTCTTTCCTGTCCACAGGATATGAATTTTTTACTATTTCTTCTCTGCATGCGATCACGAGTCTGCGGGCGATTTGGTCATTTGGTGTATTTGGATAACTGTCGATAATATATTCAAATATCTTCACTGCATTTTTATAGTCCTTGTTAACCATGGCTATGCGACCAAGTTCCATCACATCAGATCCGTTTTGCCGTAGCCGCTTATCTATGGCTCTGGCCTGGATAAAAGCTGAATAAAAATTTTTCCTTTGCACATTCACCCAAATCAACAAATCGTTGTACACCATGTTGTCCGGATCGCGCTGCACATGAGCGTACATTTTGTCCTCGAATAATTGCATATCTGCATCTTCGCTCAATACACTTTGCATTATATTTTTTATAGAAGAGAGGTTATCAGGGTTTTCATTGGCATAGATAAGGTATTCGTCTATCATTTCTTCTTTCATATTCAACACCCTGTATAGGCTGGCCATTTGAATAGCATAAGCACCCGGATGGCTCATTTTTTTGCGGCTTGCTGCATAGGTTGCGATGGCATATTCGTATTGTTGGTTTTTGGTAAAATGCTGTGCAGTAACCCTCACTTTAAAAGCATCGCTACTTATTTGTTCTATAAGCTTGTCGTAGTATTTTTTTTCCTCGGCCTTATTGTTTTTATGAGTGTAGATTAGTCCCTTATCAATTTTATACATAAAATCAGCAGGAAATTGTTTTATCGTCTTGTCGATATAGGCTTCGGCATTTTCTATTTTACCATTGATCAACATGAGCTGAAAATATTGATCATGGATCAAGGGAATGTTTTTGGAATTTTTGGCCAGCTTGTCAAAAAGTAAAAGTGCCTTGTCCGTTTCTCCCTGATCCACATACTGATTGGCAAGTTCGATTTCAGCAATGTTTTGAGCTACCAGAGGAGAAGCAACAAATATTATGATTATAAGCAAGAGTGGAGTTTTCAACATATCAAGTGATCTAATAATAATATAATATTTAATATATAATTAATATTATAAAGTATTAAGCATGTGGATAAGTGGATAAATAAGAATTTTTTTATTTGTAAAAATAAATTGTGTATTAAATAAGTTTAAACTAAGCAGTATCCACATTTAATCTACATGTATCCTTTTGTATATTAGATATTTATGACTTATGCACATTTTGTTGAATTTTTGATGTGTAAACGATTCCGGGCTGATAATGTATATAATGATGTTGAAACTACTGGCTTTTTAAATGTTATCAACAGGCTTTTACAAAATATGGCTGATGTTGAAATTGAATAGTGCATATCTGAAGTTATGCACGTTTTATCCATAGGTTATAAACACATTAAAAAGATATATCCAAAGAGGTTTGCCAGTCTGCTCTTATCACCAATGGATCTGGATATATATACACCGGTTCTGGTTCTATCCTTTCAAGCATGTTTCCGGGGCTCCATTCGCCATCGCCATT
This sequence comes from Cyclobacteriaceae bacterium, assembly GCA_012033595.1. Classification (GTDB taxonomy): domain Bacteria; phylum Bacteroidota; class Bacteroidia; order Cytophagales; family Cyclobacteriaceae; genus JAAUQL01. Next base: position 8,509 of record JAAUQL010000101.1, read on the forward strand.
GCTGTCTATAAGTACACGGATTTTGTATTTGCCCGGTGGAATATGCTTAAAAACGTTTTTGTTGTTGTTGCTGATTTCATCGACAATATCCAGATTTTCTGTGAGAAGCTGTACGGTGTAGGAAGTGTAGTCCGAAAAGATGTTGACTGTTTGTGTGCCATTTTCTTCCGGAGCTACAAAGGAGTAGTTGGCTGTTATGTTTTTGCTGGTGTCCAATTCAACAGAAATAAAGGATCCGTAACCCAGGTACAGTTGTAATCCTTTGTTGATTTGTTTTACTAAAGATGATTTTTCTTTGGAAATTTGTCTCTTTTCTGTATTTAAGTTCTGCTGTTCTGCAAGTGAGTCTTTTAAAAGTTGATTTAATCGGTTGCGCTGAGAGAGCAAGGTATCTGTAAGGCTTCGGTCAATCGTCAGGTCGAACAAAAGCTTATTTCTGTTTTTGGTCCAGGAGAATAAAGTATCGTTTATCTGCAATATTCTGGTAGTATCAAACCGGACAAACATGCTATCTGTGTTGGTGTAAAGTATCGGTTTATTGAAGGTTATTTCTACCGGAATCCGTTCTTGTATCTGTGTGTTTTTTTCTGGCTTCAGGTCAATTTTTAGATCCTCTGGTTTTCTTTTGCTTTCAGTAAATTTAATATTGAGGGTATCTGAAATAGTTGTGTTAATAGAATCTGTGGCATTGAATGTTACCTGTAGGCTATCTATAGTCTCAAAAGTGTTATACACGCGAATAGATTTGTTTTCCTTGGCCGGACTAGTGTAAAGTTTGTAGCTGGAGTCTAAGGGCTGGATATGGTAGTCGGTAATATATTTATTAAAGTTTAGATCGAAATTGGGACCTGAAACTGATGCGGTGAGCATTTTAAAGTCCGTTAAGTCCAAGCTGACCAAATCGATGGTGGTATGGTAGGTACCCGAGTCTAGTTGCAATGTATCTGCCACAAATCCATAGGTTTCTTTATTGGTTTCGAGCCTGAGATTTTTATTTTCGTCGTTGAAAGCATACATCAAATATTTTCCGTTCTTGATGTTTTCAATTAGAAATTGACCTTCATCATTTACTTCTGTAAAGTAGTAGGGTGATCCGTTAAATATGTTTATAGTATCGTTGGCTCGGTATAATCCAACGATTATATTTTCAAGGGTATCGTAGGTCAATAGGTCTTTTGCATATCCGGCTACAGCGAGTGAATCAATATAAGAGCCGGTACTAAAAGTAAATTTATTGTCGTTGGTTGGATTACTCTCGGTGATGTCCTGAATGGATTGTCTGAAGTTGAAGGTATAGGTTACACTATCCTGAATGGTTCGTCAAAAGAAATTTTGAATGTATTTTTTTTGACTAGAAAATCGTATTTCGATTCTATTAGGGGTGTAATGATCAGCTGTTCTTTGAGTTTGTCTGTTTTTATTTTTTCGTCAAAGGAAATGGTGATGTTTTTGCCTTCGAAATTTATACTTTGATTATCAGGATTACTAGAGATTCTTGAAGGCGGAATGGTATCTCTTGGTCCGCCTGTTGGAGGGGTAATTTGCGCACATGAGGCAATAATGATGGCAAGGCATAAAGAAATAAAGCCATAAACAATTGAATTGGTCATTTTCCTGCTATATATATGATGCTAGAATAGTTTAGTTTGTTTTTTTTACCGTAATCATTTGATTTATAGCCATTTGTAAATGATTTTATTAAGTTTTGGCTACCATTTTTGTATTTTTCGCTTAGCATGCTCACGTAATATGCATCTAAGGTCATTGGTAGTGTTTGATATATTTTTAAGGCATGTTTATGCAGCAAGGTGCGCATGGTTTTTTGAGTGAAGTGATACAGATGCCTTGGTACATCATAAGCAGCCCAATATTCATTGTAGATTTTGGCATCGAGACTCGCGGCATTTGGTACGGCTAATAGTAGTTTACCATTTTTAGCTAGTTTACCTTTGAGTAGACTCAACGTATCGTTGAGGTCGTGGATATGTTCCAGCACATGCCAAAGCGTGATGATCTCAAATTGGGGTAAATTTTTCAGCTCTAGCAATGTTTTATTTATGCTTGCTTTGGTTTTAATTTCGGCCTGTTTTCTTGCTTTTTCTTCCGGTTCATAACCGTAAATGTTCCAGGATGATTGCCTGCAACTGTAAAGAAAATCTCCAGTGCCGCAGCCAAAGTCCATAACGTTATTTTTTTTGCTAAGGCTGTTGATCAATTTTACCTTGTTGCGCAGGGTATAAAACCTTGCCAGTTTGTAGAGTAAATCCCGGATATTATTTAGCTGATTGGAGTGCGAAATGTATTCATCCGAGTGATAGTACTTTCCAATTTCGCTCAGGATGGGACGGGGGTTGGTAAATAGAAATGAGCAATTTTTGCACTGACTGATTGCAAAACTTTCGCCGGTAAGCATATGGTCTTTGCATATCATAAAGTTATCGTATTCTTTATGATCGCAAATGGGGCAAGAAGTTAACTTTTCGAACATAAATATTATCTTCCTAGATACACCATAATTACAGAAATGTCGGCTGGCGATACGCCACTAATGCGGGTGGCCTGCCCAATTGTTGCGGGCCTTATTTTAGATAGTTTTTCCATGGCTTCTATAGAAAGCGCTTTGATTTGTCGATAATCGAAACCCTCTCTTATTTTAAAATGCTCAAGGTGTTCTACTTTTTCAACCAGTTTTCGCTCTTTTTCTATATAGCTTTCATAAATGGTGTTAATTTCTGCCTGTTCAATTTCCTCCCTCGAGAAGGGTTTTAATGTTTGTTCTAGTTGGCTGTTCACCTTCATCAATTTTTCCAGGTTAAGCTCAGGTCTTTTTAAAAGTTGGTACGTGTCTATTTTTTCACGTACCGGAGATGAACCGATTTCATGGAGCTTGTCATTAATATCAGCTGGATTCATTTTTAGCTTTTTCAATTCTTCTACCAGTTGATTGATATTGTATATCTTTTGATTGACTACATCAAACCTTTCTTTAGATGCCAGACCTATTTCATACCCTAGTTTGGTCAATCTGAGGTCGGCGTTGTCTTGTCTGAGCAATATGCGGTATTCTGCTCGTGAAGTAAACATTCTATAAGGTTCCTCAGTACCTTTATTAATCAGATCGTCTATTAGTACACCAATATATGCATCACTTCTTTTTAGCGTAAATGGTGGCGCTTCTCTTATTTTTAGTACAGCATTTATTCCAGCGATCAGTCCCTGGCTTGCTGCTTCTTCGTAGCCGGTGGTACCGTTAATTTGCCCTGCAAAATATAAATGCTCAATAAGTTGTGTTTCAAGTGTATTCTGAAGTTGTGTTGGCGGAAAGTAATCGTATTCGATTGCGTAGCCTGGCCGAAACATTTTTATATTTTCAAAACCTTTAATTTGTTTAAGGGCTTTAAATTGAACATCCTCCGGCAGTGAGGTTGAAAATCCGTTGATGTACACTTCCACGGTGTTCCAGCCTTCTGGTTCTACAAAGAGCTGATGTCGCTCTCGTTCTGCAAATCTATTTATTTTGTCTTCTATTGAGGGACAGTATCGTGGGCCTATGCCTTTGATTCGGCCGGTAAAAAGCGGTGACTGATCAAATCCTTTTTCTAATATCTCATGGACTTTTTGGTTGGTATAGGTGATATAGCAACTTCTTTGAGTTGGCAGATTGGTTTTTTGTAAGAAAGAAAATTGTTCTGGGTCCTCATCGCCTTTTTGTTCTTCCAGGATAGCATAATTAATGGAGCGTCCGTCGAGCCTTGGGGGTGTGCCGGTTTTCATCCGGCCTGCTTCAAAACCTAATTGAATCAGTTGTTCGGTGATGCCTGTAGCTGCTCGTTCTGCGGTTCTTCCGCCACCAAATCTTTTTTCTCCAATATGAATGAGCCCGTTAAGAAAGGTACCATTCGTTAGCACTACAGATTTGCCGATAATTTCTATCCCCAAATTGGTTTTAACACCCTTAACTTTGTTTCCGTCAAGTAGAAGAGCGTTTACCATATCTTGCCAAATATCCACATTGGGATTGGCTTCCAGGGCTTCACGCCAGTATTGTGAAAATAAATTTCTGTCATTTTGTGACCGGGGGCTCCACATGGCCGGCCCTTTTGACTTGTTGAGCATTCTGAATTGTATGGTCGATTTATCTGATACTATCCCAGACATCCCACCCAATGCATCGATTTCTCGGATGATCTGACCTTTGGCGATACCGCCCATAGCGGGATTGCATGACATTTGAGCGATGGTCATCATATTCATGGTGACCAACATCACTTTTGAACCCATGGCAGCAGCGGCATGTGCAGCTTCACAACCCGCATGACCTGCCCCTACTACTATTACATCGTATTCTGGAAACATATTGATTTTATAGTAAAGTTCCACGTGGAACAAACCTCATAGGAATGGAAGTAAGTTCCACGTGGAACAATTGCATTTAAATATTGCGCAAAGCTAAATAATGATCCTCTTTTTTCCGCATTTCTCTTTTTTGACTTTCAGATTTGTCCTTGTAACCCAGCAAGTGTAATACTCCGTGTATCATCACTCTATGTAGCTCATCAATAAGCCTCACCTGAAGATTTGCTGCATTTTCTTTGATTCGATCAATACTGATATAAATGTCGGCTTCTATAGCTTTTGAATCGGAAGATTGATCAAATGTGATGATATCGGTATAGGTATCGTGATGGAGAAAATCCCGGTTAATGTCCAGCAAAAATTGATCGGAAGTAAATATGTAGTTTAGATTTAAAAGTTGTTTATTGTTGTTCTCGATCGTGTCTGTTATCCATAAGCGAAGTTTGTTTTTTTGTCGGAGTTGAAATGTTGTGTCTTCTATAAAGAAACGTATTTGTTTCATATCAACTCATATAGAATGAAAGTTCAACTTTACTTCCATTATGACTGAAGTTGACTTCGTCCGACAAATGTTTCATCAAAAAAACCCCTCTGCCCGATGGTTTACCGACGTTTTCTGGCGAGGTGGGATCTGGCAGGTGTTGATAGTCAAATCCAGCGCCTTCATCTTTAATGACGAACTGTATGATGTTGTCATTGAGTGAAAGGCTCAAACTAACACTTTTTGTGCGGTCATTTTTGTTTCCATGGGTAATGGCATTGTTTACCGATTCGGTCACGGCTATCATGATGTTGCCATAAATGTCGTCGTCGAGGTTAAACCTTTCTTTGGCATTGTCAATGAAACTTTCAATGATCCTGATGTTTTCAGTGATTGAAGGTATTACAATTTTTATAGTGTCCATCATATTAACTTCCTAAGCGCTTAAAATAATCGTTTACTTCTTTTTTGTAGTATGGATTTAGTTTTACTGGCACAGTCTTCAATAACTCTATCTCTTTTTCTTTGGCCTTAATATATTCTTCAAATGCAGACGGAATTTGCCTTTCGATGGTCTTGGCACGCTCTGCTTCTCGTTGGGTGTCTAACTCTCTTTCTTTTTGGGCATTTTCGGCTTCGAGTAGCCTGGTAAGGATTTCTTCCTGGCGCTGGATAAGTTGATCTGTCAGGCGCTTATTAACGAGATCTAACTCATTTTGTTCCATTTTTTCTTTTATCTCTTCCAGTGATTTTCCTCCATTTCCTTGCTGGCCTTGTTCCATTTTTTCTTGCATGTCGCCGAGCATCTGCCTGATGCGTTCCTGTTCAGCTGCCATCTTGGACAGCTCTTCCGAAAGTTGTCTCCCAGATTTTCCGCTTTTTTTCAACTCTTCGATTTTTTGCCCCAATTGTTGCTGTAATTCAGACATACTAGGTACGCGGGTATTTTGGGGCTTTCCCCCACCCTGACCCATGGCATCCATCATTTGCGACATCACATCATCGAGCATCAGAGCCAGGTCGTTCATGGTCGTCATCGAAAATTGCTGTTTTACTATCGCCTCCCCTTTATTTCGTTCCTTTATGGCATCTGCTGCCTGATCCAGATGCTGATTCATTTCGTTTACTTTTCTGGTTACGATGTTTTGAATCATGGGTTCTTCTTTAGAAAGGCTAATCAAACTATCTTGAATGGCTCTGGCATCGTCTTTCATCTTGAGCTGCCACTGCGATAATTCCAAAAAGCGAGGATCACTCTGTTGCACGGCTCTAAATTCATTCATGATCTTTTCCTGGTTAAGGATAGTTTAATTAAATTGTCCAGTATGTCACGGAGTTGGTTTAAATTCATGTTCATAGAAGATTCCATCATCATGCTTTGCATCGACTGAAGTTTAGCTGATAGCTTTTTTAGGTTTTCACTGGCTCCCTGCTGACTTTTTGTTGCTTTTTTATTGTCCTTTTGCTGTAGCTGCTCGGTGGCCTCCTTCTGTTTGTTTTCTATTGCCTCTTGCTCTTCGTTGGTATCTTGCACGGGGGCAGGCCTATCTAATTGCTGATTTAGATTTTGCATCTCAGACAGTTCTTTTTTTAAGTCATCAAATTCCTTATTCAGTTCTTTTTGTTCTTCAATAAGAGATTCCTGTTCCTTTTTTTTGTCTTGCGCATGTTCGCTGGCCTTGTCTTGCTTTTGCTGCAATTGATCTGCCTGCCTGATGGTTTGATCCAGCTTCAATTCAAATTTCATTTTTTTGAACAACTCCAGCGTCCTTTCCAGTTCTTTTTCAAAGTTGCTTTCATTATTCATAAGTTTTTCGACTACATTTTTTATTTCCTCAAGGTTCTTTTGGTCTTCAAGCAGTTTCTGTAACTCCTCGTACATTTTCTTTGTTTCTTCATCTAGCAACTCATCCATGAGCTCATGGAGTTGACTTAATTTTTCCTTTAGTTTTTCATCGAGCTCCTTGTCAAATCTTTCTCTTTTGTCCAGGTCGGTTTTAAATTCTTCCTTCAGTTGTTTGATAGCTTCGTCTTGTTTTTTCTTTCTCTCAACAAGATCATTGATTTGCTTTTGTTCTTGCCACGAGAGCTCTTTTTTGCCTTTTAGCTTGTCGTCTATTTCCTCCAACTCCTTGCGCAATGCTTTGGCTTCCGCTACCGACTGTTCGATTTTATCCTCAATCTTATGGGAAGCCGCCTTAAGGTCTTCGCTAAGTTTTTCGTGGCTGGGAATCTGAAAGGTGTATAGGGCCGTTTTGGTGGTTTTTGGTCCGTTTATACCATCATTGTCACGAATCGCCAAATAGTATTCTAACTTCTCCCCCTGCCGCAATTCCATATCATTCAATTGCCATTGATAATAAAAGGATTGATTGTTTTTCGACTTATCCACATGGATACTTTCTGGCGTATATGAAACATTTTTCCCCGGCTTGTCTTCAAAAGTTCTATAATATAAGGTCAGATCACTTAGGCCATAGTCATCGGAAATGCTGCCTCCAAAAATAAGATATTGATACAATACCGTATCGCGAAACTGGTCGAGATTGATTTTAGGATATTCATCGGCCAACACCTCAATATTGTACTGAATGGCTTCCTTGTTGTGGCTATAATTGTTTTTAAGTTTAATCTTGTATTCATCAGATTCAAAAAGTGTTTTGCTAAATTCAAATAACTGGTTATCAGATGATTGTGTAAGAATAGCCTGGTCATCATTTTCAAATTTAATACTGACTTCTTCTACATCGCTGGTATGAAATCGCCATTGAACTCCAGTACCTTTAGGGACTTGAAAACTACCAATATTTTGCAACAGTTCTGGTTTTTTATTCAAATACGAGGGATAATTGAGTGATACGCTGAAATTTCTGATGTTCGGCCTGTCTACTACTTCCAGGGTGTATGGTTGAGAATGAAATCCAGCAGCCTCAAAGTGAAATGTAGAAGACTGCTGGATTTTTTCGAAATTGAAATGGTATGTTCTATCATTTGCTTTCGACATTTTTACCTTTCTGTTATCCGAAACCAGATAGACGCTTTCCGGCAATTCTCTTCCCTTTAGCTGAAGCTCCAGGTTGAAGTCTTCATTTCTAAATGCCATGAGTTTATTGCTTTGAATGTTAAATTCGAATGGCGCGGACGGAATAAATGTGGTGTTGAAGTGGATGATCCTTTGCGCTGGTTCAAAAATAGTGGACGGAGAAAAAATACCCAAAACGGCCACCATCACAAATGGGATAAGGAGGTATTTGAGATATTTTAAGTTTTCTTTTAGACTAATCACCTCATCAAAAGCTACCAAACGCATCTGTTCTGAGCGCTGTTGGATGGTGGCCAGGAGGAGGCTGTTTTTTGCTTCAGATTGGCGCAATTGAACAAGATTGAGCAATTTGTCATTGATGTCCGGGAAATGATAACCGATTTTTCTGGCGGCGGTTTCATCGCTAATTTGCTTGTTTCTCGAAAACAATTTTATCAGATGGACAAACAGCCATTGGTAAAGCACCACCACGCAAATGAGGATATATCCAAAAAACAAAAATGCCCTAACAAAAGAACCGGAGTGAAATTGATATTCTACCAGGTTGAAAAACAGAAACGCAGACAGGGCAACGGCAAGGATGTAAATCGATCCTTTGACGATAAGATTTAAGTAGTATTTCCGCTTAAAGCGATCTAAGCGATAATTTAAGTCCTCGTTCAAGTTGACAATTATAATGTTTCGGCTTCTTCAAAATATACTTTTCCAAGATCTCTGTACTGCATCGGATTGTTCGGAAAATTCTTCACGTAAGATTGTATCAATCTATATCCTTCATCATACCAAAGTATTATAACTGGCGCATCGGCCATAAGTTGTTCCTCAGCTTTTTTGAAATATTCGTTGGCCTCGCTTATGTTTTTAGCTTTCAGCGCATCGTCATAGTGCTTGTCAAAGTTACTACTTATATAACGGGCAACATTGGGATAAGATGCTTCGCCAGATGCATTTGGCACATCCTGGGAAGAGAAAATCCACAAAAAATTCTCGGGACTAGGAAAATCTGCAACCCATGCCGCCCTGAGCATGCTATATTCACCGCTATAGCTTTTTTCCAGCAACTGGGCAAACGGCAAAATCTGCAAATCGACATCTACATTGAGATGATCCTTAAGCTGCTTTTGTATCTCTACAGCTACATTGGTATTTCTTTCTCCTTCGGCATTGAGCAGGAATTGCAATTTGGGGAAGCCGTTTCCTCCGGTATAGCCTGCCTTGTTGAAATAATATCGGGCGGAGTCGATATTTAAGGAATATCCGTTGATCGATTCAATATTGTAATTGGTGAAAACCGGAGGCGTAATGCATGGTGCCCGGGCGCGTAGCCTTCGCCGTTAAGCACGAAATCGAGGATTTTTGTGCGGTCTATTGCAAAATTAAAGGCTTTTCTCACGTTTTTATCTTTGAACACACCAGATTGGTTGTTGAGTGTAAGAAATTGGGTCATCATCTCCGGCGATCGTTGGAGCTGAAACTGGCTATATTCGCCATTGGCACCGGGCATGGTTTCTTCCAGTATTTCAATGATATATTCGGTCGGCAACCGGTAAATCATGTCGAGGTTTCCTTTGCGGAATTCAAACAGTTCGGTTTTTTTATCTTTGATAAATTGTATGCTCACCGCATCGAGATATGGAAGCTGATTGCCATGCTCATCTTTGAGGTGGTAGTTTGGGTTTTTCTTTAGAATAATGGAGATATCCTCTTCTACGTCGTCTACGTCAAGCGAAAATGGCCCTGTACCCACAGCATTAATCCGCATGTCGATGCCATATTTCTCAGCCGCTTCTTTTGGATAGATAAAACACGCCGGCCTGGCGAGGTTAACCGTGATCAGGGAGTTGGGCTTGACCAGCTCCAATTGTATTTCGTATTTTCCCTTCACCCTTATACCTTCTACATCAAAAGAGGGCGTATTATTGTTTGAGCTGGCTTTGTAGTAAGCATCGGCCCCTTTGAGTATGCCCTGGAATATGGAGAAATTTTGATTGTTGATGTCTTTGGTGCAGAGCATGGTAAAACAATACTTCACATCCTGGGCGGTCAATTCACGTCCTCGACCATCGGCAAAACAGGCATTGTCATGAAAATAAACCCCTTGTTTCAATTGAAATGTGTATATGGTTCCGGTTTCATCTACCTGATAGTCTTCGACCAATCCCTTGGTCACCTCCAGTGTCTCCACATTGAATTTGAAGAGACCTTCATAAATCTGTGAAGCTACCCTGTAAGAGTAAGCATCGGTAAGATGGTGAGGAAAGAGGTTTTTGATATATTCGGATTCGTTGATGCGAAACACCCCACCAAAGTATTTTCCACCCGAAGCAGATTTTAGCTTGCCTGTATTAGACTGTTCAGCCTTGTCTCCTCCACAAGCACTAATCAGTCCGCCAAAGGCTATTAAAATGAAGAATTTACTGAATTGTTTCATAATTAGTTGCTGGCTAGCAATTTAAATTCTAAACTGGGTAAATATATAGCTAAATTAAATATTTTTCTAATTCCGGCATGGCTCCCGGGATTTGGCCGGCGGTGGAAAAATGCATTTTGGTTTTGCAATATGCTGATATTCAGCGTTCGGAGCAAAGCCCGCAAGAATACTTTAGCTTGTTGCCGGGTTAAATACCTGAGGTAAAAGTATGGCATCGAACTATTTATAACTATTGGCATCATCATTCCCAAAATGAAATCACTCTTTAAGTTGAAATAGCGGGTATATTTGAATGGAATTTGGAAACAAATCCTCCTTTTCCTCTTACTTTCATTATAATGACCTTATCACCGGCAAGTCAGTATCAACGCGGAATAAATAGTCTTTCTTATCGTCTCTTGCAAGATTCAGACAAAAACCCTTTGATACCCGCCATGCGCCAATACCCGAAGCGAATGGACGCGTCCTCTCAAATTGATCCTCAAAATCCGTCCGCATTCCAATCAACTTTATAGAATAGAAGGTTTTTTTGTATTTGGTCATGATACTGCTGGTAAAAATGTTAGGTAAATAAGCTTTATGGAAAGTGCGGATCTAAGCGGTGAAGAGCGCCTGCTTTACCTCAGGGCGATGCATCAATTTCGTATAATTGATAATCAGTATATAATTTGATAATGGCTCCCACAGACCAGGCCTGGTGGATGCACCCTTTTCCTGCTTTGGGATTTTGGCCATCAAATACCTCTGAAAGGCAATGAATGCCCTGCTCCGAATAGAAGTGAGTTCTGAGTGCTGCCAGTTCATTCACCACTTGTTTTTTGTTAGCCGGATCGGCTCCATGCAACTTGAAAAACGCCTGAAAGTAATCAAAAAGCAAAAAAGGCCATACTGTTCCCTGGTGATAGGCGTGGTCGCGTTGCCAGATACCGCCTTGGTATGTTGCTTCAAATTTTTCATGATCCGGATCAAGGGTGCGCAGCCCGTAGGGTGTATATAGTTTTTCTTTTACCGCTTCAAAAATTTTCTGCTCTTGTTCTTGTGATAAGAAACTGAAAGGCAAACTAAGCCAAAACAATTGATTTGGACGCAAACTTTTATCTACCGAAATCCCCGGCACCACCACATCGTATAGCGTGCCGTCGTCGTTTATGAAAAAGCGTTCAAAGTTGGATTCAAATCTGTTAATCAATTCTGCGTGTTGAGCATCGATGCTGAGACCCAATTCACGATTGAAGAATACAAATATTTTGAGGGCGTTGTACCACAAGGCGTTGATTTCTACCGGGCAACCAATTCTGGGCGTTACGGCTATATCATCCACTTTAGCGTCCATCCAGGTGAGTTGCGTGCCGTCTTTTCCTCCAAACAAAAATCCTTCGCTGGTCACATGTATTTGGTGTCGCGTACCAGCTATATGACAATCAATAATATTTTTCAGTTGCAGGATTTTTTGCGTGATAAAATCGGCATCTTCAAACTTTAAATAATATTCGTAGGTGGCTACAAAGAGCCACAAGGTGGCATCTATGGTGTTATACTCAATTTTATCGTCCGTATGGTCGGGAAATCTATTGGGGATCATGCCTTGGTCAATGGACTGAAAGAAGGTTTCAAGTATTGACCTGGAAGTTTGTTGATTGCCCGTGGAAATGGTCAATCCGCGCATGGCGATCATGGTGTCGCGACCCCAGTCGGCAAACCAATGATAGCCGGCCACGATTGTTTTGCCATTGGTCGATTTTCTGTCGACAATGAACTGACGACCAGACCTAAGAAGATCCCGGTAAAATCTAGCATTGAGGCTATCACTTTTCAAAGCTGATTTTTATGGATGAAGCAAGCCCCCCTT
>JAAUQL010000007.1:0-2500 GCA_012033595.1 Cyclobacteriaceae bacterium
GGGCAATCACTTCTAAATCTCATCAATGATATCATGGACATATCAAAGATTGAAGCCCGGCAAATCAGTGTTCATCGTATCAATTGCCAGATCAATCCAATTCTCGATGAGCTTTTTGTTTTATTCGAAGAAACACGCAAAAACAGAGGATGCGCTTCTTTGAGAATAGACTTTACAAAAAAGCAGGTCAATCAAAATATAATCATCAATACCGATCCCTATCGATTAAAACAAATATTATCCAATTTATTAGACAATGCATTAAAATTTACAGAGGTAGGATCAATAGAATTTGGCTATGAAATAAAAGAAAGTTTTATCGAGTTTTTTGTAAAGACACTGGAATTGGAATAGCTAAAGACAAACTATCCTTATTTTTGAGCGTTTTGGTAAAATTGAAACAGCAGGTAAAAACAAGGGCGGAACAGGGTTAGGACTTGCCATATCACAAAATCTCGCTATTCTTTTGGGAGGTAGCTTAACTGTAGAATCTATTCAGGGAGAAGGATCTACTTTTTTCTTAAAGTTACCATTATCAGGAGATCAACAAATTCCGTTTACAATTTCGGAACCTGAATATACAGAAAAGAAGGTATATCACTGGAACAATAAAAAAATACTTGTAGCAGAAGACGAATATTTAAATTTTAAAGTTATTCAAATTGCTCTGGAAAAAACAAATGCTGAAATTATCCGTGCACTTGATGGGCAGGAAGCAGTAGAAGCTGTTTTAATGCATCAGGATATAGATTTGGTTCTTATGGATATTCAAATGCCAAGAATGGATGGATATGAAGCGTTAACACGCATTAAACAAATTAATTATCATTTACCTGTAATAGCACAAACTGCTTTTGCGATGATAGAAGAAAAAGGTATTTGTTTAAAGCTGGGTTTTAACGATTATATTTCCAAACCACTGAATATTACAGAGCTAATGATTAAAATAGATAAGCAATTATTCTAGCAGCGAATTAAAACGCCAGGCCAAACCGATATAATGAACTTAATAAAAACAAAAAAGCCCCAGCCCTGGAAAGGGATGAGGCTTGGAAAATTTGGCGACGACCTACTCTCCCGCTGTAACGCAGTACCATCGGCGCAGTTAGGCTTAACTTCTCTGTTCGGAATGGGAAGAGGTGGGACCCCAACGCTATCGTCACCTTAAATCTTAGCTAGTCGTAAGATATTAATCGTAAGTCGTAAGACTTAAACCAATATTACTATAGCAAATTTCTTTAAAGTGATAAGCGGTGGTCATAAGCGAGACTTTTTTGTCTTACTACTTACGACTTACTACTTATTACTAATATTTAACATAAGTCAAGAGCAATTAGAAGTGCATTAAAGAAAGCCTATCGGGTTATTAGTACTGCTCGGCTCAGACATTACTGCCTTTATACCTACAGCCTATCAACGTCGTAGTCTCCAACGACCCTCAAGGGAAATCTAATCTTGAGGCTAGCTTCGCGCTTAGATGCTTTCAGCGCTTATCTAAACCGAACGTAGCTACCCAGCTATGCACCTGGCGGTACAACTGGTACACCAGAGGTTCGTCCGACCCGGTCCTCTCGTACTAAGGTCAGGCCCTCTCAAATTTCCTGCGCCCACAACAGATAGGGACCGAACTGTCTCACGACGTTCTGAACCCAGCTCGCGTGCCACTTTAATCGGCGAACAGCCGAACCCTTGGGACCTTCTCCAGCCCCAGGATGTGACGAGCCGACATCGAGGTGCCAAACCGCTCCGTCGATATGAGCTCTTGGGAGCGATCAGCCTGTTATCCCCGGAGTACCTTTTATCCTTTGAGCGATGGCCCTTCCATGCGGAACCACCGGATCACTATATCCTACTTTCGTACCTGATCGGCTTGTAGGCCTCACAGTCAAGCACCCTTTTGCTATTGCACTCTGCGCACGGTTACCAATCGTGCTGAGGGTACCTTTGAAAGCCTCCGTTACTGTTTTGGAGGCGACCACCCCAGTCAAACTACCCGCCACACACTGTCTCCGTTTCCGGATTAGGCATCAGATAAGGAAAGGGTCGTATTTCAAGGACGGCTCCACGATGCCTGGCGACACCGATTCATAGCCTCCGACCTATCCTACACATCCCTTACCCAATGTCAATGTGAAGCTGCAGTAAAGGTTCACGGGGTCTTTCCGTCCCGTTGCGGGTACGCGGCATCTTCACCGCGACTACAATTTCACCGAGCTCATGGCCGAGACAGTGCCCAGATCGTTACACCATTCGTGCAGGTCGGAACTTACCCGACAAGGAATTTCGCTACCTTAGGACCGTTATAGTTACGGCCGCCGTTTACTGGGGCTTCAGTTCAATGCTTCGCCATTGCTGACTAACATCCCCCCTTAACCTTCCAGCACCGGGCAGGTGTCAGGCCTTATACTTCATCTTTCGATTTTGCAAAGCCATGTGTTTTTGCTAAACAGTCGCCTGGGCCTTTTCACTGCGTCCCGGCTAATGCCGGGAGCCCCTTCTC
>JAAUQL010000007.1:7500-83707 GCA_012033595.1 Cyclobacteriaceae bacterium
TTTCCCGGATTATTCGCTTTTTAGCGCAAAAATATCTCATTATTAATTCTTTGTATATTTATGAACAGACTTCAATTAGGTTAAAATAGCTATATATTACATTTGATAATTATCAATAAGGGACACTCTACACTCCGTGTTTTTATGGTTTGAAATTCTAACTATATATTTGTCTCGCTACTTAATTTTTCAAAATTTTTATTAAAACCATTTTTATTATGATTACACATAAAATATTGACTTTACTTTCCATCGCCATTTTAGTCTTTTCATGTTCGAAGGACGATGAAAAGCCATCTATCGATGAAACATTACTTCCCGGAACCTGGGAAATACTTGATCTTGATTACACAGGTACAACCACTACAACTGCAATGGGAATTTCGGTTGGATCTACCTTTGTTGGAACAATAGTAGAAAATACTGTGGAAATCAACATTACGAGCGATCCGAATGAATTTACATCATCCGGCAGCTATACTATGGATGTAAAGTCAACTTCTATGGGACAAACTGTAACTACACAAATTATCGTTCCATATATGATACAGGATGGGAACTGGACGATTGAAGGAGATAAATTCAAGGTATCTGATTCGGGTTCGGCTGTGGAGGAAGCTACAATACTGCAATTAGACGCCACAACATTTATATTGCAGATTGATTCAAAAACCTCTGCTATGGTAAATGGTTTTTCCACCGTGACAGATTTGCATGTCAAATATACACTTGGAAGGATCTAAAATATTTTAATGCAAAAATCATTTCACAAAGAATGGGCTAGTTCTGCGTGAAATGATTTTCTCCCAGATGATATTTTGCTTTGCAACATGAATACCCCCATTTTTTCATTTGCTGCATTTTCATCCGTGGTTGCACCCTCCGGAATAATTTGATTCCTGCGATACCAGATATCCCATTCTGAGCGCATATACTCAATCGTTATAAAAAATCATCCATATTACAAGGCCATTTGCTTTTCAAGCTTACGGGAGGATTAGGAAATTTATGGAGCTAATGAAAATCAATGATTTGCAAATTGCTCAATTTTGAGGCATTTAAAAAAATCAACAATGAACATAAAAATTGAACATTCAGCAATTTGGATAAAAGGTTTAGCGAAAACAAAAGACTTCTCTGTCAGGTACTTTGATATGGTTTGTGGTGAGCAATATCATAACCCAACAAAGCAGTTTACAACTTACTTCCTTTCATTTAGAAATAGTAATGTAAGAATCAATGTCGTTTAGTTAAAAATAAACGTTTTAAAAAAATGTGCCAATTGATTGCTTCTATCAACTTTTAAGCAATATCCGGAAGGTGGTGCCTTCATTGATTTCGGTGTTGCGCACATAGATTTTTCCGTCGTGATTTTTTTCAATTATTCTTTTTACCAGAGTAAGTCCAAGTCCCCAGCCTCTGGCTTTGGTCGTATATCCCGGCAAAAAGACATCTTTGATCTTTGATTTTTGTATGCCTTTGCCGGTATCAGAGATATCGATGATGATCTTATCATCTATAGCCCGCTTGATATTAATATCTATTTGCCCACACCGCCCATAGAGTCGACAGCATTCTTGCAGATGTTTTCGATGACCCAATCAAATAATGGCTTGTTGATCCGTGCCCTGATGTCTGATGGCATAGCCGATATATTGATTTCTACTTTTTTGGAAATACGCTTTTTGAGGTAGCTAACAGTAGCCTCTACGCAGGAGGGAATATTTTCATAGTTCAATACCGGCACACTGCCGATATTGGAAAACCTTGCGGTGATCATTTCAAGGCGCTGGATATCTTTCTCCAATTCTTCTATGATCTCTTTATTTTGCAGTGATTCGTCTTCCTTGAAATACTCTACCCATGCCATCAGTGAAGATATGGGTGTGCCAAGCTGATGGGCGGTTTCCTTGGCTAGGCCGACCCAAACCCTGTTTTGCTCTGCAGATTTGGAATAATTGAATGCGATGTAGGCAATAATGCCAAATAAGGCAATAACGGAAAGCTGCACGTGAGGGTAGTATTCGAGCCGGTTGAGCAGCAATGAGTTTCTATAATACACATAATGATAGTCGAACACTTCTCCTTTTTCGTTTCGCAGGGGTATTTCGATCGGATCGTACTCTAGTTTCATCTCTTCTAAAAGCGATTTTAAATACTCCTCTTTTTGCCTCACTAAGCAATGGATCGATATCGATATTTTTGGTGCCCAATACCTGTCCTACACCATTGGTCTGGATTACCGGTATTGAATTGTTGGGGTACATAATTTCCTGCACTATAAAAGCCAATTCGTCTGGGCTGTTTTGGTTGTTGACGGTAGATTCCAAGGACTTGGCATACAGTTGGATTATTCCTAATTCCCGCTCTTTGAGTTGCTCTACGATGATCCTGGTAAAATATACTGATGCCAGCGCTATGGCAAATGCAAGCGACACGACGATCAGATTGATGGTAGACTTTCGCTTTACCAGGTCTAAGCTCTTACTAGAAAGCTTCTGGCTATCTTTTCCTTTTTTCACTGATACCTATTATATAGTATAGAATAAAATTGCTGGACACAATAGCCAAATTTAATCCAGCGAAATAAAAAAGCCGCTGTACAGCGGCTTTTAATTTATTGACGATCATGTGGCATTACCAACCCATGCCATAGTAGGCCTCTTTGCCGTCGGGATATTTTCCTTTGATGAGGATACCGTCACCTGCACTATTTCTCAGCAGTGCCCGCATCTCATTCACATCCTTCACGGGTCTGTTGTTTATAGAGGTAATTAAAAATCCATTCTTGATTCCGGCATCGCTCCATTTGCCGTTGTCAATGCTTTCGATGATGACACCACTGTTGGCACTATATTTTTTTAGCTCATCTTCTGTAGCATTCCGAAGCGACGCTCCTTCAATCTCGTATGCATCATCTTTTTTAACGATCTGTACATTATTTTCCAAATTTTTGAGCTTCGTCGAAACCGTTTTGGTTTTCCCTTCTCTTTTAAAGGTGACTTCTATTTTGTCTCCGGGTCGGTTTCTGGCTACTAAATCCTGAAGTTCGGCCACATTTTCTACCCTTGTGTTATTGATTTCTAAAATGATGTCTCCCTTTTTCAAACCTGCTTCTTCCGCAGCACTTTTTTCATAAACCGAATTTACATAGACTCCTTTTAAATCCGGGATATTTTCTTCTTTCAACCGGGGATCGTTGACATTCATGATTTCAATACCCAAAACGGCACGTTGTACCACGCCGTATTCTACCAGGTCTTCCACCACTTTGTGCACCAATGAAACCGGCACCGCAAAAGAATAACCTGCATACGATCCTGTAGGAGTGGCAATGGCTGTATTGATACCGATGAGCTCGCCTTTGAGATTGACCAGTGCGCCTCCGCTATTTCCGGGATTTACGGCAGCATCTGTTTGTATAAATGATTCTATCCCATATCGCTCCCTCAATATCCCAATATTTCTTCCTTTGGCACTCACTATGCCGGCAGTGACCGTGGAAGTTAAATCAAACGGGTTGCCGACTGCCAATACCCATTCACCCACTTTGACAACATCACTATTGCCATATTGGACAAACGGGAGGTTTTCTTCCTCAATTTTGATTACAGCTATATCTGTGTTGGGATCCGTACCTATTAAAGTAGCTGAATAAGATCGGTTGTCATATAATGTCACTTCAAGCTCACTGGAATTGGCCACCACATGGTTGTTGGTGACGATGTAACCATCTGCAGAAATGATGACGCCCGAGCCCGCACTTTGCTGTGGGCCTTGCTGCCCATGAAAATCGCGGGGATTGCCAAAGAACTCGCGCAGTAAATCTTCGGGTGATCCCGAGCCCTGACTCGTCCTCGCAGTAGAGGTTGATTTGATATGGACTACACGAGGGGTGACTAATTCTGCAGCATACACAAAATTTAGTCCTTCGGGTACAATGAAAGATGAATCTTTAAGATAATTTGAGAACCGAAAGCTATTGTCAATCGGTGATTGAAAGGTAGCAGGAGGCTCCTTCTCGAACAATTTATAACCGCCAAGGGCAACCATACCGCCAAACAACGAAGCGAATAGTAGCCCTATAAACATCTGTTTTCTATTCATTTTTCTAATTTTGAATTAATAAGAACAATTACTTTAGCTTTTTTTATTTACGTTATGCTATTAACGCGCTGGTTTTGGAAATGATTTGCAATTAACAATTTTTAACAAAGCAGCCCCTACTACCTGCTAACCAAATTTTTAATGCACGGTAATACTTTTTTGTGCTGGCTTTATCAACGGAATGTTGACCTCCAGAATACCCTGCTCCATTTTAGCCATGATTGCATTTTTATCTACATTATCAGGTAAAGCTATGCTTCTTGCCATGTCATTTTCTGGAATTTGCTTCTGATGATAGACAAATGATGCTTTATTTGAAGATAATTCCTTTTTGCCGGTGATATGCAGCACCCCTTTATCTACAGTGAGTGTAATTTGATCTTTTGAAAACCCCGCCAATTGAACAAATATCTGCATATGCTTTTCATCCTCTTTAATATTAACTGCAGGCAGGCTGTAGTGTTTATCCTCCTTTACTTTAGCTTGGCTTTTGATCAATTCATCCAGGGTCGAAATAAAACCGAAAGGCGCATTTTGTGCTTCAGGGCTCATCAATATTCGTTTCATAATCATTGTATTTTACGTTTTTAATTTACAGCTATCAAAACCATACCATCTCCTGGTGATATTGATAGGCAGCTACTTTTGCGCCATAATGGCCGCTTGCTGTATAATGGATCATGGAATAAGTGCCATTTTGACTTGCAACCATGCCGGTTATATTCATTATTGGAAGAAGGGACTTCGCCAGTTCTGAAAACATTAAAGAGGACATTTTGAAAACAAAATAAAAGAGGCTATTTTTGTGTCCCATTTTGAAAATGGGGAAAATAATTTAAATATTTTAATCAAAAATTTAGTGGAATCGATTAGTTACAAGACGCAATTGGCAAACAAAGCGACTGTTCAACGGGGTTGGATAGTGGTGGATGCCGATTCGCAAATTTTAGGACGTCTTGCAAGCCAGGTTGCTCGAATTATCAGAGGTAAGCACAAGGCCAGCTACACCCCCCACGTAGACTGTGGTGACAGAGTGATTGTCATCAACGCAGACAAGATCAGATTAACTGGTAAAAAATGGAGTGATAAGCAGTATGTTCGTCATACAGGTTATCCAGGCGGGCAAAGAATTGCTACACCAAAGCAATTGAAAGCCAAATCGGCCTCATTGATTGTAGAAAGTGCAGTCAGAGGCATGCTCCCCAAGAATAGATTGGGAAGAAAGTTGTTTAAAAATTTATACGTGTACAATGACGGATCTCATCCGCATGAAGCGCAAAATCCAAAGGTTGTAAAGTTTTAAGTAAATGGAGATTATTAGTAAAATAGGTAGAAGAAAGACTGCTGTAGCCAGGCTATATCTTAGCCCGGGCAATGGTAGCGTTTCCATTAACGGAAGAACTTTAGAGGATTATTTTCCATCAGAGATTCACAAGATCATTATCAAGCAACCCTTCGTGCTTTTGGGCGCGGACGGCAAGTATGATATCTCGGTGAATGTAAATGGTGGTGGATTTACGGGTCAGGCAGAAGCGATCAGATTGGCGGTTTCCAGGGCATTGTGCGAATTGAACGGTGAAAACAGACCTCCTTTGAAGAAAGAAGGATTCCTTACCAGAGACCCAAGAATGGTCGAAAGGAAGAAATACGGCAAGCGTAAAGCGAGAAGGAGATTCCAATTCAGTAAACGTTAAAATTGAGAACAATGAGTAAAATAACATATAATGACTTACTTGATGCCGGCGTTCACTTCGGACACCTTACCAGAAAGTGGGACCCAAAAATGGCGCCCTACATATTCATGGAAAGAAATGGCATCCACATCATAGACCTGAACAAGACAATTGTCTGTTTGGAAGAGGCTGCGGAATATATCCAGAGCATCGTTCGCTCAGGCAGAAAGGTGATGTTTGTTGCAACTAAAAAGCAAGCAAAAAACATTGTGGCCGAGCAGGCACAGCGTCTTAAAATGCCTTACGTGACCGAAAGATGGTTGGGCGGTATGCTTACCAATTTCTCTACCATTAGAAAGTCATTGAAAAAAATGTCTTCGATAGAGAAATTGATGAAGGACGAGGCTTACCTCAACCTTGCCAAAAGAGAGCGTCTAATGATTAGCCGTGAGCGGGCCAAGCTCGAAAAAGTACTTGGTGGTATTGGCGATCTTACCAGATTGCCGGCTGCACTCTTTGTAGTGGATATCAAAAGAGAGCACATCGCGATTAAAGAAGCTCAAAAGCTCAATATTCCCGTAGTGGCCATGGTTGATACCAACTCAAATCCCGATCTGGTTGACATTGCCATTCCGGCCAATGATGATGCATGGAAATCGATTCATCTGATCACCGAGTATATTACCAAGGCGGTAGAGCAGGGATTGATGGAAAGGAAAAAAGATAAAGATGAGGCGAAGCAAGCTGAAGATGAGCAAGCCAAGCGCGAAGTAGATGCTGTAGAAGCTAAAGACAAAGCGTAATCATCTGATATATTATGTAACTCAAAAATTGAACATCGGATGATTATGCTGGTGTTCAATTTTTTTTCAAACGTTTTAACATTAAAATACAAACAAAGACATGGCAATTACAGCACAAGAAGTAAACAAACTTCGACAAATGACCGGTGCCGGCATGATGGATTGCAAAAAAGCCCTTGTAGAGTCAGACGGTGATTTTGATCTAGCAATTGAGATACTAAGAAAAAAGGGGCAGAAAGTGTCTGCCAACAGGGCCGACCGCCAGACCAATGAAGGATCTGTATTTATCCAAACCAGGGAAGACAGCACTTTGGCAGTGATTGTCGCTTTGGGTTGCGAAACCGACTTTGTCGCCAAAAACCAGGATTTTCTTGATTTGGGAAATGAAATTTTGGCGATTGCGTATCAAGAGCAGCCTGCTGATGTTGAAGCGCTTAAAGCGCTGAAGATCGGTAGCCTGAGTATAGCGGAAAAAATCACCGAGTTGATCGGAAAAATCGGAGAAAAGATAGACATCGTAGCCTACGAAGTGGCCAAAGGAGAAAAAGTAATTCCTTATATCCATGCAGGCAGCAAACTCGGCGTTTTGGTTGTACTGAAAGGTGCAGAAGGCACAGACGTAACCGAAGCAGGCAGAAGTGTGGCCATGCAGATAGCCGCCATGCGACCTGTAGCAGTCGACAAAGACGATGTGGATCCCGCGGTAGTGCAGCAAGAATTGAAGATAGGACGCGAACAGGCAATTGCTGAGGGCAAACCAGAGCAAATGCTCGATAAAATCGCTGAAGGCAAATTGAACCGGTTTTACAAAGACAATACCCTGCTCAATCAGGCTTTTGTAAAAGACAATGCGGTGACTGTGGCCAAATATCTGGATTCTGTCAACAAAGGCTTGACCGTGGAATCCTTCAAGAGGGTATCTGTAAGTCAATAATCGTATCAACATAAAATAATCAAGCCTCAATTCGAAAGAATTGGGGCTTTTTCATTTCCAATCAAACTGGAAAATAAAGATATAAAGTGCAATGGAACCCAAGCCATATGCAACCAGCACCATATCTATATCGACGGGGAAAAGATGAGAAAAATAGGCGGATTTGACCAGGTAAAGCGCCATACAGGCTATTGCCGACCACAACCAGATGCGAATCGGCCAGGATTTATTAAGAAAAAGGAAGCTTTTTAAAGTTGTTTTCACCAATATTTTTGCTGGTCAAATGCAATGATAAGGAGATAAAGCAAATAAATCGAAAGGCCTCTACTTTAGTTTTGGCACAAATAACACATATTCACAATCTTATTTTTGAGATCGCAATAATCCACTGACCTGATAATGTAGTCATCCACATCGGAATAAGAAACGAGCGTTGAAAGTAGTGGATGATCGAGCCCGGACAAACCGATGATTTTTGGGTAAGAATCGTTGAGCTCACTTGCCAGCTTAAGGGATTTCGACAACTCAAAACCATTGACTACGGGCAGGTTAAGGTCAATCAAAATAAGATCATATTCGTTGCTTTCTACTCTTTTGATAGCATCGCTGGAAGAAGAACAGATATCAAGCCTGTCGCCGAGGTGATCAAGGCTCTTAGCTATGATAAATTGCGAAACCATATCATCATCTACCAACAGTATGTTTAGCGGTTTCACTTTTTCCAAAAAGGCAAAAATTGATTTTTCTTTGATCATTGTCGTCGCTTTCCCAGCTTATTTTTCAATTATAATGCCATGTAAATTCAAAGATAAAAAAGCCGCTATCCACGGTTTTTTGAAACGTTTCCATGTGTTTATATCAGGGCGGTAGTCTCAAATAGGGAAATTATAGTGCTGCTTTCCCATTTTGGGATATCTGAATTGGAGCCATTAACACCATGACCCCAATATTTGCTTTGTTTAGTAGCCAGCATCCTTTAAATTACCACTGTTTACCTTTACACTAAGTCTCCTGATTAAAATGAATTTCAAATCTAATTTGTTCATAATATCAGCATTTTTTATTTCCACCCTGGCCTATACACAGCAAATTGAAACGGCCACCATCACCCTGGAAGCGGGAGCCTATGATCGGGAAAATACCCTGGTAAGTGTTTCTCTCCATGGAGTCGGGCTGGATTTGGCCAACAGTGAGTTGAAGCTTATCGATGCTCGTTCGGGACGGGCAATAGACATCCAGTTGCACATGGAAAACGACCCTAAACTCTACTGGAAAATAAATGAACAGCTCGATGCCGGTACAAGCAGAAAATATACACTATTGAAAGTGCCAGGTAATGGTATTTTGCCTGAAAAGGCCATAGACGTGCGGGCTGAAGATGGTACACTCACCGTGAAAGCTGCCGGTAAAAACGTGCTCCGCTACTATTTTGTGGCTCCGCCACTTCCTCCAGGCGTATCAGAAATTTATACTCGGGCAGGATTTATTCATCCACTGTGGTCGCCAGCCGGTGAAGTGCTCACACGTATTCATCCCCCGGATCACTACCACCATGTGGGTATTTGGAATCCATGGACGCATACCGCATTTAAAGGGAAAGAGGTTGACTTTTGGAACCTTGCATCTGGCCAGGGTACAGTGAAACCGGTAACCATCACCTCCACCATATCCAGCAATCTGTTCGGCGGTTTTAGCGTGGTGCACGACCATATCGACCTGAATGGCCTGTCGCCTCAGGGATTTGAGGTCGCTCTCAAAGAGCTTTGGAAGGTGAGGGTATGGAGCGTAAATGAACATGCCTGGATTGTTGACTTTATTTCTACCCTGAACTGTGCAACAGACAGCGCCCTTACGATAAAGGAATATCGCTATGAGGGCTTTGGATTTAGGGCCACCGAAAAGTGGGACGATGAAACAGCGACCCTATTGACCTCAGAAGGAAAGAACAAAACCGATGGCAACGGCACACGGGCGCGCTGGTGCGATATAAACGGGGTATCTTCCGGCGGATCCGCAGGTGTGTTATTCATCACGCATCCTACCAACTACAACTATCCCGAGCCGATCAGGATATGGCCAACCGGAACCAACGAAGGCAAAGAAAATGTATTTTTCAACTTCAATCCCACAATGGATCGTGACTGGACATTGCTGCCCGGCAAAGATTATCAACTGCGTTACCGCATGTACGTTTACGATGGCAAAATTAACGCGGCTACGGCCGATAAAATCTGGCAGGATTTTGCCTTTCCGCCACATGTGAGCATAGAAGTGAAATAAAATCGATAGCATATAAACCCAACATAAAATGAAAACGCGAAGGAAATTTATAAAATCATCCCTTTTGGGGGCGTCGGCAGCTTTTGTCGTTCCCACGATCATTCCCTCATCGGTTTTAGGCAAAAATGCGCCAAGCAACAAAATCAATGTCGGGCAAATAGGTTGCGGCCGAATAGCCCGGGATCACGATTTGCCTGGCACCATGCAACACAATGCTTGCGTCGTTACAGCGGTATCTGACCTGGATAGCAACAGGATGAAGGACGGAAAAATACTCGTGGAAGAATTTTATAATAAAAAAACCGGAAGCTCCAATGCGGTCGAAATAAAAATGTACGCCGACTACAAAGAAATGCTGCTGCAAAAAGACATTGATGCAGTGATCATCAGCACGCCCGATCACTGGCACGCACAGCCAGCAATGGAGGCTGCTCTGGCCGGCAAGGACATTTACCTTCAAAAACCCACCTCCCTCACCATTGCCGAAGGCAGGGCACTCAGCGATCTGGTACACAAGCAGGGAGTCATTTTGCAGGTTGGCACGCAACAGCGGTCATCGCCCCAATTTCGCATAGCAGCAGAATTGGTACGGAACGGAAGGATAGGTAAAATCCACACAGTAAAAATTGGTCTGCCGGGTGATCCATCAGGACCTGAAGCTGCTGAAATGCCCGTACCAAAAAGCCTAAATTACGAGATGTGGCTGGGATCTACGCCAGAAGTGCCCTATACCGAAATAGGGGTTCATCCACAAAAAGGCTACGACAGACCAGGATGGCTGAGGTTGGAACAGTATGGTGCCGGTATGATCACGGGCTGGGGGCAGCACCACTACGACTCCGCAGCCTGGGGAATGGATACAGAATATACAGGGCCAATCGCGGTAGAGGCTGTAGCCCAATTTCCAAAAAGCGGCCTATGGAATGTGCATGGGGATTTTATGGTGAAGCAGGAATATGCCAACGGCATCACGGTGTATACCAGTGGAGGCTATCCCAATGGCATCCGCTACGAAGGAACAGAAGGTTGGATCTTTGTGTCGAGGGGTGATTATGTAGCTTCGGCAAGTGATCCGGTCGATCAGGCAAATAGTGCCAAAGCACTGGATGCCAGCGATCCTGCCATTCTGAAATCTGTGATTAAACCAGAAGAAATCCATTTATATAATAGTGATGAGCATCATGGCAACTGGCTAGACTGCATTACAACCAGAAAACAACCCATATCGCCTGTGGAGATAGGCCATCGCGCTTGTACCGTATGTCTCATCAGTCATATCGCCATGAAGGTGCCCGGCGTTTTGCAATGGAGCCCGGAAAAGGAGCGTTTCATTGATAGTGACCTGGCCAACTCCATGTTGTCGAGACCGCAGCGCTATCCGTATGGGACTAACTACGTAAGGGCATAGCGTTCGATAATTGCTCGCGTAAATCATATACCCACGATTGACAATTTGCCTTGGTTCTGTTTTGAATATTACCTTATAGAAGGTATTATCGCAAAAATTTTTTATCCCTATGAGGAAAATATCTATAAGCTGCGGCATGGTCACTTTTGAAGCCGAACTTCTTGATACGATGACCACCCGTTTGATGCTCGCGGCCATGCCACTCGGGGGAGAAGCCAATTTTTGGGGAGATGAAATTTACTTCCCGGTTGGTTTTACTGCCGAAGTTGAGGAAAATGCCAAGGAAGAAGTGGAGCTGGGAACCATCGGTTATTGGCCACCCAGCAAGGCATTTTGTATGTTTTTTGGCCCTACGCCTGCCAGTACCAGTACAAAACCTCGTGGCTATAGTGCCGTGAATATTTGTGGCCAAATATTGGGCGATTTCTCAAAATGGCGTACCATTTCGCCTGGCGACAAAATAAAAGTGAACATATTGGAATAAGACAATTTGTTTTAACTCATCGGGGCTTTAGCCTGCATATCAATCCACATATTTTTGCAAAACCGGTTCCACACCACTCAGATATGAGGTGCCAAACAGATTGACATGTACCATGTGCGGATAAATGTTGTATATGGGAACGCGCTGATCAAAACCTGTCTCAAGCGGGTATGCTTGCTGATATGATTCATAAAATTCGATTGCAAACCCACCAAACATCCGTGTGAAAGCCAGTTCAATTTCGCGGTGTCCATAGTACACTGCCGGGTCGATGAGGCACACCTGTCCATTGCCACCGGTCATTACGTTGCCGCTCCATAGGTCGCCATGCAGCAGTGCAGGCTGCTCAAGGGGCAGCAAGTCAGCAAGATGATCGTACAAACTCCGATACCGGTCGATAAATCTATGACTCACCAGCCCGTTTTCTATGGCAAGCCTGAGTTGGGGTTCAAGCCTGTTATTGATAAAGAAAGAAACCCAGTTGGTGTCAGGGGTGTTGGATTGCGGCAGTTTTCCGATATAGTTGTCATGATTGAGGCCAAATTGCGGCTGAGCATGCTGACGGTGCAGGCTGGCCAGTGCCGAGCCAAAATCCTCCCAATAATTATTTTTCTTTTTCCCAGCTTCTATATACTCAAGCACCAGATAGTGTTTTCCGTCCATAAGACCATAGGCCAGCACCTCGGGGATGTTCATACATTTGGCCTGCTTTAGCAAGGTTAGACCTGCAGCCTCTTTTTCAAACATATCGCCCGCAATACCACTTTGCCATTTGATGAAATAGTCTCCTTCATTGGTCTTTACCTGTAAGGCATTGTTGATACACCCCCCTGATCTGAACACAGCATCGCGCACCGCAACAGGCCTGCCCAGGGTTTCAAATAGCACCTTTTCAAAAAACACATGGCCTCCTGGCTGTTTCATCACTTCAGGTCGTGTTGTTTTACAATTTCATCTAATAGCTTGCGACAACTGCGATCAAGCATCTGATACACCTTATCAAAACCATCATCACCTCCATAATAGGGGTCGGGAACATCGAGACCTTTACCCACCTCATCAAAATCGCGCATCAGCAATAGCTTCGCCTTAGCAGTGCCACCGGTGGCTCGCAGATTTTGGAGATGGTTGAAATTGCTCTTGTCCATGGCTATGATATAATCATACGTTTCAAAGTCTTCACTAATCGCTTTTCGTCCGAGGCTGTCGAGCACAATTCCATGGTTCCGGGCCACAGTTACCGATCGTGGATCGGGTGGTTCGCCAAGGTGCCAGCCCGAGGTTCCAGCAGATTTTACAATGATTTTTTCCTGCAAACCACGTTGCGTTACAATGTGCTTAAATACACCTTCTGCGAGCGGGGAGCGGCAAATGTTGCCTAAGCAAACAAATAATACTTTGACCATAGTCATTAATAAATATGAATATTCCTATAAATAAATTAATTATTTGAATATATTACACTTTTATATTAAAAAAGTTATATACGGTGGTTACTAAAATATATGTAATGGTATAAAAAATTACATAACACAAATTTATTCATACACCTGTTTAACATTTAGGTAAAGGCTCCAATCGGAGCCTTTACTTTTTTACAGAGCCGAAGCCTATATCGGTCAGGCGCTGGCGAGTTGTTGATGCATATATCATCACTTTTTATGCTTCCCACCATGCCCTTCACCGGTTACAGATGCCCGCATATGGGCAATAGCTACATTTCCTGAGGTCTTCGGTTTGAGAAAATGGAACCGAAGGATCAAGGATTTCCTGAAGCAGGTCTTTCAGCTCACCTCTGAACTCTTCCAGATGTACACGTACATCATCCACTTCGTGGGTCATCCTTCCTTCCTTTTTTACAATCAAAGGGGAAAAGCCTTCTTTGAACAATTCCCTAACGGCAAAAAGCGCAGCTTGTACCGGCAGATCGGGTCGGCCCATCGGCGACTCCAAATATAACAAAGCGTAAAAAAAAGTTTGAAATATTGCCTTGTTCCTGGATTTATTCTCCCGGTCAAACAGGCCGCTGATGTCTGCGAAGCTATTGTTGTCTTGTCCGGTTTTGTAGTCTGTGATTCGCACTATGCCATCTTTGCTTTCTATACGGTCTATTACGCCTTTCATGCCAGCCTTAGCACTTTTGCCTTCTATTTGTATTTCAATATCGAGCACATAGCCTTTGCGTTGATCGGCCTCCAGACCCAAAATCTCAAACGGCGCACGCCTGGCATCATATTCCAGTACTTTCAGTATCATTTTCCCAATGATCTCCCTGGCCAGGATATTCTGCCCCTCGAAGACATAGGAGGCCACATCAGATCCGAACTGTGTGGCGAAGGCGCTGGTAATTTCGTCATCTATCCTTTTTTTCAACTTAGCGAAATCGCCGGGGTTGACCGTACGATACCCTTCGCGATCGAAGGGCAGATACAGCTGCTCCAATACCTTGTGCAAAATATTGCCAAATACCATGGCATCTACCTCTTCAGCTACTTCTTCGGGCTCCGACAGCTCCAACACATATTTAAAATAAAACCGTAAGCGACAGTCGAGGTAAGCGCTCAATGCAGTGGGGGTAAATCTTTTCAGAAATCCTTTCACGGAAGTGAAACGGTACAGACTTTCCATAATGCGGTCGTTTTTGTATACCGTGATGTGGTGCGGATCTTCTATGCTTACCTCCGTGGCTATGGTACCAAAACTGATTGGTATGCTCGTCTCGTGTTGCAACTGGCGTACAAAGCGGCTCACCTCTCCAGACTTGCCGGTCTCTTCGGTAGCATTGTAAATGAGATAGATATTGTGGGCGCGCTGCACCAGGCGGTAAAACAAATAAGCATACATCGAATCTTGATGATCGGCTACCGGCAGGCCAAAGACCTTGCGAATACTGTATGGAATAAAAGAGCTATTCTTGGCCGCAGGAGGCACCATACGCTCGTTCATGGACAGCATAATGACGGTATCAAAATCGATATTGCGGGTTTCGAGCATGCCCATCACCTGCAAGCCCAGCAAGGGCTCACCCTCAAAAGGCATACGTTCATTTTGCGCCATCTGCCTGAATAGCTTCTGAAAAGCCGAGGTGGCGATATGTAACTGATGCAATGCCACAAATTCATTGAGCCGGTTGAGGAGCAGATAAAATCTGTAGTAAAATTCCTTTTCGAACTCATCTTCATTTTCGGCAGCTAGAAATCGCACCAACTCCAGTAAATACGCCGGAAGCCCGGGACTGGGATCAGTAAAAATCCGTCCAAGCAAGGCATGCTCCATTTGCAACTTATGCTTAGGCACCCAAATGGTGTTTTGCTGAAGGATGTCTCCGGCGATTTTTTCAATTTCCCCGTCGCTCCGCTGACCCAGCAAAGGGTGCCTGAGGATGGTAAGTACAGCCCGGAAATGATATGCGCTTTTGTTTTCTGACCGTAAATGCAGCTCGATGATCGCATCTACAAAACTATATACCAGGGACGAAGTCAGCGGATAACCCATGGTGATATTGAGTCTTTGAACCTGGCCGGGCAAGGCATGGAGCAGGGGGAGAAGCAGCGTGTTGTTGGGCAAAATCACTGCGGTTTCTTCATTGAGCTTAATATTTTTTGAAGTGAGCAGGCTGGTCACTTGCTGTGCCTGACCCACTTCAGATGCCACACTCAGCACTTCTATTTTTTTATCCGCTTTCGCGAAAGCGTTGCCATAGCTGGCCTTAAAGCTCTCCTTCAAAATCGGATTGCCGTATTTCATTTCGCGCAGATAGTTACCGGCCTCTTGTTTGCGATCATTGAGGTAGTAATCATCGGCATCCCAGTGCACTTCTGCGACACCCTCACCTACAAACCAGGAAACAATCCTTTCTTCGCTTGCAGACAGGGCATTGAACCCTGCAAAAACCACCCTGGAACCATCTATTGTTTTTGATTCTCTCAATTCGGCGAGGCTGGATTTTTCGAGCATTTCAGCTACCTGCCGGTATATCATGCCATTGTACCCGATGCCCTTTTGCTGCAGCGTGGTTTTGAAGTCGATATATGTCTGATGCAAATTGTCCCAAACACCCAGGAAGCCCTTTTGATGCGATGATAGTTTGTCGCCAAAAGATGCCCAAAATTCGGTGATCAGCTTAAGCTGGTCTTCCTTCAAAAAATCCAGACTATTTTCCATTTGCTTCACATGCATCAGATTTTTGAACAGCAAAGCGGCATCGACCATAAAGCTGTCCAGTTCATCGAAATCCTGCAAAAGGATATTGCCCCAAAAATAAAAGCGGTCAAAACCTTCATCGGAATGGTTATGCCTGACAAAGACCTGGTATAGCTCAAAGATCAATTCCAGTTTATCTGCCGTTTGGAGCGGCGACAAGTTTTTGATAAAATCTTCAATACTGATGATCTGGGGAGACCAAAGCGGACGGTCGATTTTGGCGGACAAATATTTTCTGAAAAATAAACCTGCCCTGCGGTTTGGAAAGACGATGGTCAATTGGTCGGTGGCATGTCCGTATTTTTTGAGGACCAACTCCACTATTTCTTCTAAAAATTTCATTTAGGCCAGCTTGGTTACGGTATTGGTTGCCAAATACAAAATATAGGCTTCGGTATGGAGGTAGCCCATTTGCACCAGCAGGTCTTTGTATTGTAGCACCTGCACTTTGTCAGCAGGCTTTTCAGAGCCTGTTTTAAAATCGATCACAATGGCATGCTGCCCATCTATGAGCACACGATCTGGCCGATGGTGTTTACCGGATCGGGTCACGATAGGTGCTTCGGTTTTCACCTGCCAGGTGGTATTGAACCATTCGCGAACTTGTTGGTTGGAAAACACCCAATGCAACTGCTCCGTGAGGGTCTGCCTGTCTTCCGAAGACAGTCGCCCCTCGATATGGTATTTGGTGATGAGCTGGCCGGCTTCCCCTTCGCTGTGGATGCTGGCCAGAATTTCGTGAAGCAATAGACCATAATTGATTTTAGCTTTTATTTCTGCGCCACCTTCACCAAAAAACATCTGCCCTCTTTTGCGCACAGCAATTTTTTGCTGCCAGTTGGCAGAGTGATATCGCAAAGCTGCGTGACCGGAGGCTTCCTCCTTTTGTGTGGGCTTCATCATAGGCAGCGCTCCGATCCGGTATTGGATATGATCCTCGTCTACTTCGGTGGCTATATCCATGGTGCTGACCACCTGGCCAGACTGCCATTTTCCATCGCAAATGCCACCAGGTCTCCGGCGGTGCCTGGTTCCCTGGCCGGAGGGGGGCAATTGACCATCAGATAATTTTCGGCTCGGGTCAGGGCCACATAGAGCAGGTTGAGGTTGTCGATGTATGCCCTGATTTTCTCCTCGAAATATTCGAGGGCAAAGTAACTCTCTGCCAGTTTTTTATTGTACTTCATGGGCAGCCAGCCCATTTGGTCAAAGGGGCTTATGGTAGTTTTGCACCACAAAATATTGTCTTTGGCCGCATCATGGTCTAGTTTCCAATCGCAAAACGGAAGCAACACTGCTTTAAATTCCAATCCCTTAGATTTATGAATGGTCATCACGCGTATTGCATTGATGCTGTCGGGCATTTGTATCGATTTGCGGCAGCCTTTATCAGTCCACCATTCCAAAAATCGGCTACATCCTTGCTTTCGTTGGCAAAATATTCAAGCACTACATCCTGAAAAGCCTGTAAATAGGCAGTGTGAGTTGGTTCACCCAGCCCAAATATCTGAACGATCCGTTCCACCATTTCATAGACCGGCCGACGAACCAGCAGGGGAAGTTCTGCAAGAAAATCCGCAGGCAACACCGACCCATCGAGCATAAAGTTGAGGTCGGCATGGGTAGCGCCATCGCCTGTCTGCATGGTGTGATAATAATAGGCTATTTCGCCAAAAGCAATCTTGTTTTCGGGGTTTACGGCATACCTGAGGGTGTTGATGATGAGGCGTATCGCCGGGGCATTGCCAAGAAAAAGCGATTCGTTTGATATGGCATCGTAGCAAAAGCCCGCCCTGGCCTTACTGGATTTTTTGTACTTAAGCAGTTGTTCTATCACTTGCTTACCTTCATCACCTTTGCGCACCAATACGGCGATGTCTTGTGCCTCGAACCCTGCCTCTTGCAATGTTTCTATCTGGCCGGGTAGGGCTTCCAGGGCCGACATTTTCCAGGTCAGTTCACCTCCCGGGTCTTCTTTGGCAAATACATTTATTTCTATCGCCCCACGGAGCGGTTCAAGATGTTTGGGGGCTATTTGTTGAGCTACATCTTCGTATAGCTGTTGTACATCCATTGCCCTGGAGTTAAGCATACGTTTATCCTCTTCGGGCAGGGTGAGGCCCGCAATGCTGGTACCGAAGTCGCGACCAAGCAGTCCGGGAATGTATGCAAACAGGTCGTTATTAAATTGCACGATTTTACCATCACTACGCCAATTGGTGTTTAAGTGCTTCTCGTTGGGAAGCCATGATTGCAGGTCGGCCTTTACCTGGTGTAGTATTAGTTTCCAGTCGCCACCACGCCAACGGTATATCGATTGTTTTCCATCGCCTACCAACAGGCTTTTATATCCCTGTGCCAGACTGTTTTCTATCAGAGGTTTAAAATTTTGCCACTGGAAATGTGAGGTATCCTGAAACTCGTCGATGAGATAGTGCTGATACCTGCTCCCGGTTTTTTCATAAATAAAAGGTGCGTCATTCTCATCGATAATTCCACGCAAAAACACCGGTACATCAGAAATCAGCATGACGTCATGCGCTTTGCGGTAGGCTTTCAGTTTTCTAATGATTTCAGTGAAAATGCCATAGACATAGAAATTGCGCAACACTTCCACGGCAGTGGCATATTCCTGAATGTTTTTTTCATAATATGTGACAATTTCTTGAGTATATGCCAGCATACCTGCTGCCAGGCATTGCCTGATGGCGTCCTTTTTTGTAGAGCTTTTAGTAAACCACTTGTCATGATTGCCTATGGCTTCATTTACCCTTGCTTTAGGTTCATAATCATTTCTGATCACGATACGGTCGAAATATCCCGCAGGACCTTTTGTACCGAATGCAAAGTCCTCGACCTCCAATCCTTGCACTCGCATGAGACCGGAGGCCTTTTGGGCCAGCGATTTGATATGCGATTCGAAGCCGGTTTTGATTTGGGTAACTGTAGCCAGAAATTTTTTGAAATCCTGACGGCCAATTTTTTGCAGGTCTTTTTCCACCTCACGAAATGACTCCTTAAAGACTTCATTGCTCAGCGACTCGATTTGCGGCCTTATGTTCCAGGACTTGTTGTTATCGACCCGTGTAAAAGAAAATTCCACCAGCCACCCTGCCAGTTCGGCATCATTGCCGAGCTCGTCCATGATCTGGTCAATCAGTTCTTTTTTAATCATGTCCTGGTCTAGCTCCACCTTGTAGTTACCCAATAGCCCCAGTTCTTTGGCGAAAGATTTCACCACTTTTTGGAAGAAAGCATCGATGGTGCTCACCGAAAACTGGGCGTATTGATGGAGGATTTTACTGACCACCACTTTGGCATTTGCCACGATGGTACTTTGTGGCAAGCCTGTGTTGCTGATCAACTGATCCATCAATGAGGCGTTTGATTGATCGGCCAGTTGCATCAAAAAAGCCAGGATACGCTCCTTCATCTCTTTTGTGGCTTTGTTGGTGAAAGTCACCGCGAGGATTTTATTAAAAAGATTGGGATTGGCAAGGGCCATGGAAATGAATTCAACAGCGAGCTGATGAGTTTTGCCCGAACCGGCTGATGAGCGGTATATGGCAAAGGTATTTGTCTGATTGTGTTGTATCAAAAATGTATATGGTAAATGAAATGTCTCTAAGCTTCAAAGTAACACTTCATTTTGGTGATAAATAAAGTATGAAGGTAAAAAATTGAAAGTGCACAACTCAAAAGCGGTGGTGATCCATAACGATAGACGACCAGATGATTTTTAGCATACGATCATGTGCCTTTGGCAACTCAAAAAAAATAGAGGTGGTCACCAGGCATACCGCCCGTCAGGTTTCTAATTTTAATTTCTTATATCATGATCAAAGCATGGCAATTACGCTATTTTTGTACTAATGCATTTCATCAGCTAAAACCAGTTTCATGTCCATAACCGTTGCCATCAGGCACCTTACCAGTTACAAGTACGAACGTAATATCGACGTATCGCCACAGGTGATCAGGCTGCGCCCTGCCCCACACTCCCGCACGCCCATCAAAGGCTATACATTGCACATCAAACCCGAAAATCACTTTATCAACTGGCAGCAAGACCCCTTTGGCAACTACCTGGCTCGTATTGTCTTTCCGGAGAAGATCGACCACTTTGTGGTAGATGTAGAGGTGATCGCCGATATGGTGGTCATCAACCCTTTCGATTTTTTTATTGAAGAATATGCCTCCGCACCCGGCTTTGAATATGAAGCCAGTCTGAAGCAGCAATTGGTGCCCTATCTCGAAATCAAGGAACGCGATACGCTTTTGCTCCAATTGGTGAGCAAGGCCAAATCGTTGCTCACTGAGGAGATGAACATGGTCGATTACCTTGTTGCGCTCAATCAGTTGGTGTACAAGCAGCTCAGTTACAACATCAGGATGGAGCCCGGAGTTCAGTCATGCGAAGAGACCTTGCGTATCCGATCGGGCTCTTGCCGCGATTTTACCTGGCTACTGGTGCAGTTGTTCAGGCATCTGGGTCTGGCTTCTCGTTTTACGTCCGGCTACCTGGTGCAACTCAAGTCGGACGTTAAGTCCCTGGACGGGCCCTCTGGCCCGGATAAGGATTTTACCGATCTGCACGCCTGGGCCGAAGTGTACATACCCGGTGCCGGATGGATCGGTCTCGATGCCACGTCAGGGCTGTTTGCTGGCGAAGGCCACATCCCTCTGGCGTGTACGCCAAACCCTGAAAGTGCCGCCCCCATTACCGGAGCCGCCGAATCGGTAAAGACCCAATTTGAATTTGAGAACACAGTGACCCGCATTGTTGAAAAGCCCAGGGTCACCAAGCCCTACTCCGACCAGCAATGGCACCACATAGTGGCGGTGGGCGACCAGGTAGATCGCGAGTTTGCACAAAACGATGTGCGCCTTACCATGGGGGGGGAGCCAACATTTGTGGCCATAGACAACCAGGACGCCCCAGAATGGAACACTGCCGCAGACGGTGAGCACAAGCGGAAATTGGCCAATCAATTGTTTCACAAACTCAAAGATTCATTCGGAAAAGGCGCACTTATGCAATATGGCCAGGGCAAATGGTACCCGGGCGAACCCCTGCCCCGATGGAAACTTGGCTGCTATTGGCGAAAGGACGGCTTGCCCATGTGGCACAATGACAAGTTGATGGCCGACTTGTCTCACGACTACAAATTAAAAATAGAAGATGCTAAAAAATTTATCGATGAACTGGCAGATGAGCTCTGCCTCGACGGGACTCTGGTACATGCTGCCTATGAAGATCCCTTTTATTTTGCCTGGGAAGAAAGCAACATCCCCATTGATATAGATCCGCTGAAACTAGACCTTCAATCGCCCCTCGAAAGACAGCGTCTTGCCCAACTGCTGCAACAAGGCATGGCTCAGCCGGTAGGGTATTGTATTCCTATCCAGTGGGATTTTGCTATGGAAAACTGGCAAAGCTGTAGTTGGCGTTTCCGTCGTAAGAATCTCTTTCTGATACCTGGCAACTCACCTCTGGGGCTGAGGCTGCCTTTGAAATCTATCCAAGCTTATGATGCGGAAAAGGCGGAACCACGACCCGAAAAAAGCCTGTTTGATGAAAGCAGTCCTCTGCCAACAGAAACAAATGACCTGAATACACCAAAAGCATCGATCAATACCAGCAGCAAAATTTTCATTACCAGTTTTTCGGTAGAAATACGGGAAGGCAAGCTTTTTGTATTCGTGCCTCCTCTTACCCACTTCGAGCACTATTTGCTTTTGGTAAAAGCCATTGAACAGGTAGCTGAAAAGCTGGACATTCCGGTGCTTATCGAGGGCTATGACCCACCGGCAGACAGCAGGATTCAAAAATTTCAAATCACACCAGACCCCGGTGTCATTGAAGTAAACATCCACCCTGCTACCAGTTGGCAGGAAATGCTTACCAACTACGATATTTTATATCAAAAAGCGGCAGAAGTACGGCTGACCACCGAAAAATTTAATCTGGACGGCAAACATACCGGCACCGGCGGAGGCAATCACGTTACCCTGGGCGGAGCCAATCCGGCCGATAGCCCGCTATTGCGAAGGCCGGATGTACTCAAAAGTTTTATTACTTATTGGCAGCACCATCCTTCACTTTCTTATTTATTCTCCACCCAGTTTATAGGTCCTACCAGCCAGGCTCCCCGGGTGGACGAAGGGCGGGATGAGATACTGTACGAGTTGGAACTGGCCTTTCAGCAGATCCCCGACCTCAAAGAAAGCGAAGTCCCCTTTTGGCTGGTAGATCGTATCTTCCGACATCTGCTTGTGGATATCACCGGCAATACCCATCGG
Organism: Cyclobacteriaceae bacterium; assembly: GCA_012033595.1. Classification (GTDB taxonomy): domain Bacteria; phylum Bacteroidota; class Bacteroidia; order Cytophagales; family Cyclobacteriaceae; genus JAAUQL01. The sequence goes on from JAAUQL010000007.1 coordinate 29,696, forward strand.
GCAGAATTTTGTATAGACAAGCTCTATTCGCCCGATTCGTCGAGTGGCCGTCTGGGTATTTTGGAATTTAGAGGCTTTGACATGCCGCCGCATTATCGTATGAGTATGGTGCAGTTTGTCCTTATCCGAGCGCTCATGGCCTGGTTTTGGACCAAGCCATATAGCCATCCGCTGGTACGCTGGGGCACTGCCCTGCACGACCGATTCCTGCTTCCGCACTATTCATACAAAGACCTGGGTGAGGTGGTAAACGACCTCAGAAGGGCTGGCTATCATTTTCACCTCGATTGGTTCGATCCATTCTTTGCTTTCCGATTTCCGTTTTTGGGTGAGTTGCAAGTTGAAGACATTCATATAGAATTAAAAATGGCCATAGAACCCTGGCATGTACTGGGGGAAGAAATGTCGAGCACAGGAACGGCACGTTTTGTAGATTCTTCGCTGGAGCGCATACAGGTAAAGGTGAGCGGGCTCACGGAGTCACGCTATCTGCTTGTCTGCAACGGTTGTAAAATTCCTTTGAAAAACACGGGAATTCAGGGTGAATATGTAGCAGGCATCCGCTACAGGGCATGGCAGCCACCGTCGGCCTTGCACCCGACCATAAGCAAAGACACCCCACTGGTCATTGATCTGTACGACACCTGGACGGGCAAATCTGTCGCTGCCTGCCAATACCATGTGGCCCATCCCGGTGGCCGCAACTATGAGACCTTTCCTGTAAATAGTTTCGAGGCCGAATCGCGTCGTATATCCAGGTTCTTCGACTTTGGACATTCCATCAACCTGGTTGAGCCAACCGTCGCCCCACAGCAGTCTGTAGGCAGGTTTGTGACCAAAGTCAATATTTTAAGTCAGTACGACCTCACCGGCGAAGACATCAATCCCGACTATCCATACACCATGGATTTGCGTAGATATAAAGTCAAAAAGAAAATCCAATGAACGAGAATGCATTGATATCGCAGGATATGATAGCGTCGTACCTGGCCGAAAGGACCAAGAACAATACCCCATTTTTTGACGAGCTTGCAGCTTCCGATGGTACCATCTTCCCCCACTGGCAAAAATTGGTGTCGAGCTACAACCACATGGGCAACGAAAAGCTGGACATGCGCGAGCGGGAGCTGGCCAATCAGCTTCGCGAAAACGGTGTGACATACAATGTTTATGGTGACCCTGATGGCATGAACCGCCCCTGGATGCTCGATCCGGTGCCGATGGTATTTAGCGAAGAAAATTGGAGAACAATAGAAAAAGGTTTGTTGCAACGTACCAGTTTGCTCAACTTACTACTCAGTGATATCTACGACAAGCGCGAACTGATCAGATCGGGTCATATTCCCTTTGAGCTGATATACAATCACAATGGCTTCCTCAGGCAAATGGATAAGGTAAAAATCCCGGGGGAGCAGCAATTAATCCACTATTCTGCCGATTTGGCCAGAGGGCCTAATGGCAAGATGTGGGTGCTACACGATCGTACCGATGCCCCCTCTGGTGCCGGCTACACCTTCGAAAACAGGGTAGCCATGACCCGCATATTTCCTGAGCTGATCCGTGAAAACAAAATCAGACGGATCACCAGGTACTATCAGACACTCAAAAATACCCTCGTGGATCTGGCCTGGCAAACAAGGAAGATCCGCGCATCGTCTTTCTGACCCCCGGCACAGGAAATGAAACATATTTTGAACATGCTTATTTGTCGTCGTTTATGGGATTTACCCTGGTAACGGGCGGCGACCTGACCGTGAGCGATGGCTACGTGTGGCTAAAGACCATAAAAGGACTCGAAAAGGTAGATGTGATCGTACGCCGGGTCGATGATATCTTCTGCGATCCGCTGGAATTCCAGATGGATTCTCACCTCGGCGTGGTGGGGCTGATGGAGGCGGTTAGGCAAAAGAAAGTGCTAATCATCAATCCGCTGGGCTGTAGGGTGTTGGAAAACCCGGGCTTGATGGCCTTTTTGCCCAGGCTGTGTCAGCACGTGCTTGGCGAAGACCTCATTTTGCCTTCGGTGGCCACCTGGTGGTGCGGGCAAAACAAAGAAAAGGAATATGTACTGGACAACCTGGGCGCTCTGATTATAAGAAAGATATACCGCAATAGCTCCAACAAATCCATTTATGGCAAAGACCTCTCCGCACCACAGCTCGATGAACTCAAAGATGAAATCAACACCCGCCCATACTTGTATGTAGGCCAGGAGATGGTCAATTTTTCCACTACACCATCGTACATCAATGGTAAGCTCGAAGCGCGAAATGCCGTGTTCAGGAGTTACGTGGTGGCAGATACCAAAAACGGCTCGTATTATGTGATGCCCGGGGGACTGTCGCGCAGCTCATCCAAGGCGGGCGTTTTCATCGTGTCCAACCAGTCTGGGGGCATAAGCAAAGACACATGGGTGCTGGGCCAATCTACCCGTAAAGCCGGCGAAAGCGCTACCTCCATTTCCAAACAAATAGATAGCGTATTGCCCAGCCGTACCGGCGAAAACCTATATTGGCTTGGCCGATATGCAGAGCGCGCTACCTTTACCGTAAGGTTGCTGCGCATAGTGCTGAAAAATACAATGAAACAGAAGACGACCAGCATCCTGACCGGGACAAAGTGCTCAGCACTTTTCTGGAAGCCCTAACGGCCATCACCTTGACCTTCCCCGGTTTCACCGATAAAAAAACACTTAAAAACCCACGAAAGGAACTTATTGCTATCATTACAGACAATCAGAAGGTGGGCTCCTTCAGTCAGTCCCTACAGGCATTTTTGCGCAATGGATATGCTGTTCGTGACCGCCTGGGGCTGGACATCTGGCGGATAATGGATAGTGTTTCTGAAGAATGGAATGCCCTGCGCAGCCAGGATCACCTCAATAAAATCGGCCATTCGCTGGATAATCTCATCATTAAGCTGATGGCCTTTCATGGACTGAGCGTGGACACCATGATGCGCGAACCATCCTGGAATTTGCTGAGTATTGGCCGATTTCTGGAATCTTCACTCAAGACCTGCGCCATCCTCAATAATATACTTTCTAAAAAGCACGATGCCGACACCGAGCGCGCCATGTTGGAGTATGTACTCATTATCAATGAAAGCCTGATCACCTACCGGTATAAGTATCGCTCCACTTTAGATATGGCCAGTGTGCTCACCTTGCTTATGCTCAACGAAGCCAACCCACGTTCGGTGGCATTTCAAATCTCGCAAGTAGACCGCCAGGTAGCCATGCTTCCTCAGACAAACACGCAATACCTGGATCCCATCAGAAAAAAACTGCTGGAGGCCACCACCCTGGTGCGCCTGAGCGATCCCAACATATTGGCTGCCAGCAGCGAAGGCACCAACCAACGCAAAGATCTGGTGCTATTCCTCGATAAGATAAGCCTGCTGCTTGGCGAGGTCAGCAGCATGCTCATCAACCAATATTTCAACCATACCGAAAGCCAATACGGCTTTGTCACCACCAAAATCCCTGAGATATGAGATATGAGGTTACACATAAAACAAAATATATCTATCAGTCGCCAGCTTCGCTTTGCCACAATGTGGTGTACCAGTGGCCGGCAGGCTTTCCCTTTCAGCACGTAGACCAATACTTGTATTCTATTTTGCCTGAGCCAAATTTTCTCGCAAAGCGAAAGGACTTTTTTGATAATAAATATGTGTATTTCTCGGTGCAGAAGACACACAAGGAGCTGGTGGTGCAGAGTACCAGCCAAATCACACTGAGCAAACCCGCCTGGATGCAAACGGATCCTTCCAAAACCCTACCCTGGGAGCAGGTAGTCCAATGGCTTCGCCAGCCCGAATGCCCCAGTGATATAAAGCAGTTTTATCTGGAATCGGCCTATGTCACTTACGTGAAAGGTTTGCGCAACTACGCATTGCAATCATTCACGCCGGGTCGGCCTGTCATGGAGGCCATGCTCGATCTGAACCAACGAATCAATAGCGATTTCAAATTCACTCCCGGTTTTACAGAAATCAGCACGCCTCTAGAGGAGGTATTCAAATATAAAAAGGGTGTTTGCCAGGACTATGCACACTTTGAGCTGGCATGTGTGCGGTCTATTGGCCTGGCTGGCAGGTATATGAGCGGCTATATTGAAACTTTTCCCCCGCCGGGCAAGCCCAAACTCGTGGGTGCGGATGCTTCGCACGCCTGGATGGCCCTCTACATTCCCGAATCCGGCTGGGTAGAATTTGATGCCACCAACAATCTATTGGTGAGCGACCAACATATTCGTGTGGCTACAGGACGTGATTTTGCCGATGTGGTGCCGCTCAAGGGCATTGTGTATTCTGGTGGAGGTCAAAAGATGGTGGTGACGGTGGATGTAAAGCAACTGATTGATGATTGATGTCTGGGAAGCTTCACATGCTCTTCTGGCTCCTAGCTTCAGGCGACAGGCTAAAAGCCAGGATTGACAGCTTGCATCTTGCAGCTTCTTGCACGCTTGCCGCTTGCCGCTTGCAGACGCGACTCACCCATAGCAATGTTGATTAGAGATTGAGCCAGTTTTTAAAAGAAGCGACCTTGTCGCGGCTCACGATCATGTCTTTTTCGGCGGGTGGGTTGAGGATCACCTTCAGACGGTTATTGGCATAGCTTCTCACTTCTTCCACCACAGCTATGTGTATGATGTACTTTCTGTTGATACGAAAAAATGAGTCTGGATCCAGGTATCTGCTTTCCAATTCTTCCAGCGTATAATCAACAATAAAATTCCTTCCGGTAGTTCGTGAAACGAAATACACCATTTTGCCATCGGCATAGAAATAGGCCACTTCGTCGAGGGTTTTATAGTGCATCTTGTAGCCGTACTTCACCAAAAATCGCTTTTTGAAGACCGGCTTTTGATCTGTCCAACATGGCTTTGCCTCTATACCCCGCACTGGTGACATGCTTGCCTTGGCTACAGCCCCGGCGATGTCTTCATAAACGAGCGGCTCGAGCAGATAGTCCACCCCTCTCGCTTTTATGGCCTTAAAAGCGTCTTGCTCAGTAGCGGACGTAAAAACTACGGGGATACCAATATTTAACTTATTAAAAATTTCGAAGGTCGATCCATCTGCCATTTGTGTTTCAAAAAAGGCCATGTCGATGTGGTCTTGCGATTTTTGCAGATAATCAATTGTGCTTTCAACACTTTCCGGATTGGCAACGATATGAATCTGTTGGTCATATCGCATCAGTAGCTCGCGCAGCTTTTGTACTTTTTCGCCTTTATTATTTGCAATGAGAATATTCACAAATATCCAATTTAGGTCACACTGTACCCGCCCAACATTTTGTTTTTCCTTTTTGTTTTAAAGCACAAAAAAAAATAGCCCGGCATAATGATACCGGGCTATACCTACCAAACAAAACAACCCAACTTACTAAAGTGTCGGTATGAGCACTTTATCTATCACATGGATCACTCCATTTTTTCCATTTACATTTACTGTGATCACTTTGGCATCAGCACTAGCCTGATCTTTGTCAGTGAGGGTCACCACACCGTCATTTATGTTCACTTTCAATTTTTCACCATTTACTGTAGCAGGCTCTGCACCATTGATCAAATCAGTTGAGTAAATCCTTGAGCCGATAACATGGTACGTTAAAACCTTAGATATCTGCTCATTGCTAAGTGTTGCGGTTACTGCCGAAATCTCATCGAACGCTGCATCGGTGGGGGCGAATATGGTAAAATTCCCATCTGCATCTGATATCGCATCCAACACCGCTTGCTGAGCCGGATTGGTCAATAAAGCCACAAGCGTTTTGAATTCGGCATTTTCAGTTGCTTGAGAAAGGGCCACCGCTATTTCGACTACGGTATTCGATGGCGGTATCAAAGTTTTATCGATGGTGTGGATAACGCCGTTTGATTTTTCTATGTCAACCCCGGTAATCATGGTCGTGCCATTGATATAGTTCATTTCACCCAGGCTAAAGTATAATTTCATTGCATCGCTCAAGGTGGTAGCCTCGCTGGTCAGTGCGCTCGAAAGTACCTTCGATCCCAGCACATGATAAAGCAATATGGGGGCAAGAGCTTCTTTGGTCAAACCGTCTAGTGAGGTGATTCCTGCAGCTTCGAAGGCGGCATTATTGGGCGCGAATACGGTAAATGGACCAGCTCCCAACAAAGTACTTACGAGGTCTGCCTTCACCAATGCGGCAGTCAGGATAGAGTAGTCTTTTCTGAATAAGGGCACCTCTACTATGGTACCAAGGGCACTTTTATACAGCGAGGGTAAGAGCACTTTGTCGATCACATGCACTACGCCATTAGATACCATAATGTCGGCAATCTCTACTTTGGCATCGTCCACCATCACACCACTGCTCAGATTCACGGTCACAGATTCGCCATTCAACGTCTCATAAGTGGTAGCGGTCAGGTCGGTACTTTTGGCCACCGAGCCTACGATATGATATTTTACGATATCGAGGAGCACACTTTCGGGAATCTGGTCAATGCTGGTCAGACCAAGAGCCGAAAGCACCGCGGCGAAAGCATCGTTGGTTGGAGCGAACACCGTTAGGGTGGCGTCGTCATTAGCGGCAGCGGTCAAAATATCGCTTAGACCGTCAAGAGACAATATGGCAACCAGCGTGGACAATGATGGCGTGGCTATGGCTGCCTCGGCAGCAGAAGGCACCATGCCGCTCAGATCAAGGTTTTCGGGTATCAAAACTTTATCGATGAGGTGGATTACACCATTGGAAGCTTCGATGTCGGCAGTTTTAACATTGGCATCATTTACGGTAACTCCTCCAGTCAAACCTATGGTTACCGCACCGCCATTCACTGTTGTTGCAGCACCGGCATTGAGGTCAGCAGCCATTAATTTTCCACTAATCACATGGTAGGTAAGCACTTTGGTCAATTCGGCAGGAGTTGCCAATAAATAGGCCAGCACCGCAGGATCGACAGCAGCAAAGGCGTCATTAGTTGGGGCAAAAACTGTAAAAGGACCATCGCCAGATAGTGTGGCTCGCAAATTGGCTGCATCAATGGCTGCTTTTAGTGTAGATACAGTGCTGGTTTTATCTACTATTTCCATAATGTTGTCCTCTGGCTCAGGCACCGGATCATCATCATCTTTGCAAGAGGAGGCAAATAATAAAAGCGCAATTATGGATACGGACATCATCCATTGCGTGTACTTGTTGAATTGTTTTTTCATCTGTTTCATCACTTTATTGTTTTAATTGATTAGGTAATGAGAACAAGGATGGGGTCTTTCAGGAGCGAAGTATTAGATTGTACGGTCATAATTTTGGTATGAAATGTACTATTACGGGCATGAATTACATTTTATTGTTTAATAATTTTAGCATATCGTTAAACAAACCTAATTAGATTTTATGGACTTGAATAATACTAAGTATAAATGTAAATTGCGCTCTTTATAATTATTCTAAATAAGCTACATGAATAGGAGAAGTGTTGCAGAGTTAAAACGGGGAGAATCTGGGACGATATCAGGATTTACGGATGGGGTGATTTCATTAAAGCTTATGGAAATGGGCTGCCTGCCCGGCAGTACCATCAAGATGAATTTTGCGGCTCCGCTCGGCGACCCTATTTCCTACGATATTGCCGGCTACAACCTTTCACTGCGACTTTCTGAAGCTTCCTGCATACTGATAAGCTAGGCACATGAGCGGGGATTACATCAAAAAAATAGCGCTTATCGGCAATCCCAACTCGGGAAAGTCCTCGCTCTTCAACCATCTTACGGGGCTCAACCAAAAAGTAGGAAATTTTCCAGGCGTGACGGTAGAAAAAAAGACCGGGATATGCCAACTGGAAAGCAGGCAAAAGCTGATGATCATCGATTTGCCTGGCACCTATAGCATATATCCTCGCTCCCTCGATGAACGAGTGGTTTTCGAAACCCTCATCGACCCACATAACGATGAATTTCCGGATCTGGCCATTATGATCATCGATGCGTCCAATATCAAGCGCAACCTATTGCTCTTCACGCAGATCACCGACCTGGGCATACCGGTAATATTGGTGTTGAATATGCTCGATGTAGCTACCAACCGCGGTCAGCGGGTGAGCCCTACCAAAATTGCCCGGTTCTTTTCTGTACCTACCATATCGCTCAATGCGCGTACCGGCCAGGGCATCGAACTATTGAAAAAAGCCATTGCCGAACATAAAATGACCAAAGCTGCTTCTGTATATCAGACGCAGACCCATGAGCGCGAACTCGAGCAGGAAATCATGGAACGCTTTGGACTGGACAGAGCCTACATGGCCCACCTCATGCTTATTCAGCATGTCAATTTTCCCGGCCTGGACCTCAAAGAAATTGATATAATAAAAGAACTGATACGAAAGCATAAATTTAACCCGGAGCTTTCGCAATCGAAGGAAATCATCGCCAGATACAAGGTAATAGAAAAAGTAATAGAAGACGCTGTGGTGTATAATCTGCAAAAAACCGCAACCTCACCGAGCGGCTCGATAGGTTCTTCGCACATAAATTCTTAGGCTATTTTATTTTTCTTTTCATACTATTTGTCATCTTTCAGGCCATTTTTGCCTGGGCTGCTGCGCCCATGGACTTTATCGATTTTACTTTTTCCGAACTTAGCGTCAGCCTGAAGAAGATATTGCCGGATGGGGTATTCACCAACCTGCTTACCGAGGGCATCATTCCCGGTATTGGTGGCGTGGTAATATTCATTCCTCAAATAGCCATCTTGTTTGCGTTCATTTCCATATTAGAAGAAACTGGCTATATGTCGCGGGTGGTGTTTCTTATGGACAAGATCATGCGGAGGTTCGGGCTCAATGGCAAAAGCGTGGTGCCGCTTATCTCCGGAGTAGCGTGCGCCATACCGGCCATTATGGCTACCCGTACCATCGACAATTGGAAAGAGCGTCTCACAACCATATTTGTAACCCCTCTGATGAGTTGTTCGGCCCGATTGCCTGTATATACCATTCTCATCGCCCTGGTGGTGCCCGACGATGAAGTACTGGGCTTTCTCAACCTTCAGGGGCTGGCCCTCATGGGCATGTATATTCTTGGTTTTCTGGCTGCCATCATTTCGGCAGCCGTCATCAAAATATTCGTTAAAATTCAGGACAAAGGTTATTTCATTATGGAGCTGCCCTTGTACAAATTCCCCAGATGGAAAAACGTGGGCCATACCATATTTGAAAAATCAAAAACCTTTACCCTGGAGGCGGGCAAAATCATTTTGGCCATTTCGATCATATTGTGGGTGGCGGCTTCGTATGGTCCCGGCGATAAGGTGAAAAACGCAGCAGACTATGTAGCCCGGTCTGTGGAAGGAAGAGCAGTTAGTGCCAGGGAATTTGATGTAATGGTAGATGCCTATAAGCTGGAAAACTCATATGCGGGCAGGTTTGGCAAAGCCCTGGAGCCGGCCATAAAGCCGCTTGGCTATGATTGGAAAATCGGCATTGCCCTGGTGACATCCTTCGCTGCACGCGAGGTGTTTATCGGCACTATGGCCACCATATACAGCATTGGGTCAGTTGAAGAATCGACCATAAAAAGCAGGATGAAAGCTGAGATAAATGCGGAAACAGGAGGCAAAATGTACACCCCCGCCGTAGCCCTGTCGCTATTGGTGTTTTATGCCTTTGCCATGCAGTGCATGAGCACCCTGGCCGTGGTAAAGAAAGAAACCAACAGTTGGAAATGGCCCCTTTTGCAATTGCTATACATGACCGGACTTGCCTATGTCTGTTCTTTTATTGTTTATAATGTTTTTAAATGAGACGCAGAACCAGAAAAGTTGGTTGGAACCATTCTATCTCTCAATTGGTCTTTAAATTCATTTACAAAAACAGGGATTTCAGGAATGAAAGGGAATTGCGATAGAAAAAGACTGGAGGGAAATGGCCGAGGGAGCGGAAATAGTACAAAATTGCCGGGAATTTATATGAGGCCCTCGAAAGGTGGTTTGCCAGATATAGATATCTGTGTGCTATGAAAATAGAAATCCGGCCTTTGAGGAAATTATTAATATCGGGATTTTTGAGCCCGTAGTGTATGCTTTTTTCTATTCTAACGATCAGATGTTGTTTTTTGAAATTAATAACACTCCTATCTACATGGTGAAGCATACTAGCAGAAATTATATTGGAGTATCTGAGGGTATATAAACTTGCCAATTCCAGCCAAAGCAAATAATCTTCGGAGCCGATAATGTCCGGGTCTTCGTTGAATTTGTGCTTTTGAATAATATCTTTCCTTACGAATACTCCAATACAGCTTAGGTGATTGCCTGTAATAAACGTATCATTAATATTTCCCTTTCTCTTATTTTCCTTACGAAGAACTTTGCCGTATTCATCTTTAATCTCATAAGCCAAATGCAGCCATTCCGGATTGCTATAGGTTTCTATTACAATCTGAGCTTCTGCAAGAAAGTGGGTGTATAAGATATCATCACTATCGAGAAAAGTCACATAATCTCCATGAGCCTGCTCAATCCCATAATTCCTGGCAATAGCGCGTTCCTCGTTTTCTTTTTTGAAATAGCGGACACGAGTATCGTGAAAAGAGCTGACCACTTCGAGTGTATTGTCTGTACTGCCGTCATCCACAACAATCAATTCCAAATTTGAATAGGATTGATTTAGGACTGAAAGAATAGAATGGGTAATCTTCGCTGCCCGATTGTAGGTGGGGATGATTATGGAGAAAGTGTGTGGCATTTGCAGCGCGAAGGAAAGGGATAGATATATAAGCCAGAGAACCGATCTGGCTGCCGTCCGACCTAAATGATCAAGGTCAGTCGATAGTCAGACCGTCAAAAGCAGCGAGCTGATCTGAGTTTGGACTATAATAGGTTTGTTAAACCAAGCAAGAAGACAGACTGACTGCCGTCTGACCTAAACTATTCCTCATAGAGTTTTTGCAGCTTAGTAATCATCTTATCAAGTTCAAAACCTGAGAGATCATTTCTTCCATTTTCAACGATTTTTAGTTTGAGCTTTTCATCCTCCATAAGTCTTTTCATTGACATATATATAGCTTCACTATCTTTGAAAGGCACCACCAGGGCATTTTTCTCATGTTCAATAAACTCAGGTGCTACACCAGACATCGTAAAAACGGATGGAATACCCGCAGCCAGGGATTCAACATATGTCTGACCAAATGCTTCGATTGTGGGATTGATTGGGGTGTGGACATAAATATCAAAAAGTTGGTAGAGGGCAAAAAGATCGTTTTCGAAGGGAATGATCCGGTAGGAATCAGTTAGCAACCCGGTCAATAACTTTTCTATTTCGGGTTTGTAAGGGCCATTGGCGTTGGCAAGTATGAGCAATGCATCAGGATAGTCATTGAGTAGCTTTTTAAAAGCAGGGATGATGTATTGGATGCCCTTTAAATGAAGCCACCTGGAAATAACACCAATCACCGGTTGTTTATTTGATGGATTGAAGTTGTTTTTCAGCTTGGAGATGCGGTTCGGAATGATATTTTCAAATTCGTTTAACTTAAATCCATGATGGATGATATTGATTTTATTTTCTTTGGCTCCTTCTTGCAATAATAAGTTTTTAACATTCTCACTAATTGCCACAATATCTGTTGCCAACCAAGCCAGCAACCTGTCGTACTTATGCCCTTTTTGATTGTAAGACCAATTGTATGAACCAGAATGCCTTGTAAATATTCTTTTTTTGACATTCAAAATCATACCCGCGCTTAACCCTATTATACATGCGTCAAACATATGGCAATGTATGGCATCTGGTCTGCTGTTGATCATTTTATTCAGAACTTGAAAAAAGGCATTGGACAAGTCTTTTTTTGTTCCACTAAATTGAATTCGATCTACATTAACATTTTTACTTCTTAGAAAATGCTCTAACTCAGACTCTACATCATTTAATAATATAAAGCTTAACTGAATACTTTTATTTATAAAGCTTTCGGCAATCCATTCAAAGGCTAGCGCTTTGTTGATGTTGGAAATGATATAGGTGACTTTGACTTTACTCACTAATCATTGAATATATTTCTGTGCTTCCCTCGAAAAATATCCCCGATATATGGAAGAAGCTAAAAGAGCATTGATTAAAGGAAAATATAGAATATCCGGAAGTCTAGTACACAAACTTTTAAAAGGAGGTGTTGTCATTACCCATTCCAACAAATGAATAACTCTTATCAATCCTTTTTTTGCAATACCAGCATTTAACGTATAATCTGTGAACCCAAAGTGTACTGCCACTTTGCGAGTGATGCCCCCCCGATATTTTCTCTTAAGCCATAATTTTAACTCCATCCTGTCGGACTCATCGTGATATGTCATTTGAGTCGGATCAATATATATTTTGTGCCCTGCTGAATTTATTCGCTGCGAAAGCTCTTGATCTTCAAATCCAGCATATGGGAAGTTTTCATTATATCCACCAAGATCATGAAATGTCTTACGTGGTACGGAAAGGTTTTGGCTGGTGATCCCAAATGTCTGAAAGATCTCGTTATCACGCCATTCCTTGTTATCCTTGTTCCAACCTTTCAATGAATTAAAACCATGAGATTTTAAAAACCGCCCAAAAGGTATCTTACTTAGTTGCGATTCCAATGAAGGCGGATAAATCCAATTGAGATTAAGAAAGGCATTTCTGTTTTTTTTATGAAATTTGATAACAGCATCAATGTGCTCTGCCATTAACACCATGTCATCATCAAGAAACAGTAAAAGATCTGAGCTTGCCAATGACGCTCCGAAATTTCTTGCAGAGGCCACTCCGCTCCTGGGGTTTTGGCAAATTATGAGATTGTGATTGTTTGGGAAGTTGTCTAAAGGCTTTTCTGAATCATTAACAATGATAATTTCAACATAAAAGTTGCCTGTGGTTTTTATTAACTGGCATAGGTGATCATTGAGAAGTGGCCCTCTGTCTTTAGTAGGAATAATGACAGAAAGAGTAGGGGCATTTAAGTTATCCTTTGATGGCATGGAAGTAATTGACAGGATTAATCCTGTTCCTAAAAGAAATTTTCTTATACAGTTTCTGGCACGGTTTGTCTAAGGCTTTTTTAGAAACCATTGAAAGAAAATGGGCACATTTATTCCTGTTTTTCTGGTAATAAAACTCATGTGCTCTATGCAAAAGATAATAGTTTAAAACATTTTTTCCCTGCTTATGACCCATTTCTATCGGAAATGAATAGTCATCATTGAAAGTACAATGGCTTTGAATAAGATTGGCTACACTTGTAAATTTCAGTTGAAGAGCCATTGCATAAAAAATGGCATCGTGATCATGTTGAAATTTTTCTGACTGCGAAACGGACTTTGAGGTATCGTGTAACCTGAAGTTGACGATTATTCGGTCTGAAGACACGATACCGTCTACGCCAAAATGAAATAAATAGCGAATCCACCACTCCCGATCCATTAGGTAGTGCATCCCTGTATTCAACTCTCCTATAGTATCCCAGGCATGCTTTCTAAACCATGTTTCAGGCTGGTCAAATCGTGCCCAGCCGATTGTCTTATCAAGATTATCTGGGTAAACATTTGTACCTGCTGATGTTTGAATGACATGTCCGTTTTTAACATGGTTCGCCTTGGCACACAAAGCATTAACATCAGGGTTGCTAAATATATCGGCAATATACCTTAGCGCCCCGTCTTCCATATAATCATCTGAATTGAGCCAATTAATAATCTCACCAGATGTCCTTTTAACGCCCTTGTTTATAGCATGACTTTGACCATTGTCGGGCTCGCTTACCCAATAGGCAAGGTGTTTTTCATACCTTTTAATAATATCATTAGAACCATCGGTACTGCCACCATCGACTATGATGTATTCGAGATTGGGATAATTTTGGGAAAGGACAGAGTCGATGGTTTGCTCGAGGTATTGGGCTTGGTTGAAGGAGGGGGTGATGATGGAGATTATTGGTGTCTTACTCAATGCTGCCTAATCATATTGTTATACTATATTATTACATATTTATCAAACTTTGGTAAAGCAATTGGTCTGTCCAAAAATTTACACACTTTCAAAATAAACTAATGTTTTAACTTAATTAGTATATTAACTGATCCAATAAGTATGATAAATCTTTGATATCTAAGTAATACTCTCTTTTGTCTATTTCATTTACTTGAAGATAGTAATAATCATGTCCTAAAGCTGAGGATAAAGCAAAGTAACAATTGTTTTTCATATCATTATTTAACCTAATCTCGATAACATTTAGCTTCGTTTTGCTAAATATCATGTTAGTCAAGCCAGCTCCATGTAAAACAATTAAGTTTTTACAATTTTGCATTATCATGAATTGCTCACTAAAAGTATAATCTTCAAAATAGATTGTTTTAAATCCGTAATTCTCAAGTATCCATGATACCTCACTCTCATTTTCTAATTTTCTTGATTTAGCTTTCGCTCTACTTACAAAGATGTTCTGCCAGTGATATTGAACGAGGTTTTTAGATGAATAATGGTCATGAATTTTATGTTTAAGCTTATTAATGTTCAATTTATTGAAATTCCCCATCGGAGCAATTAGATCAGAAGAGATTACTCTACGAAACTTATATTTATAACCCTTTTCAATATATATTATTTTTTTCTTCCCGAAGCATTCAAGTGATTCAATATGATAACCAAGATAGAAATTAGGTAAAATGATACTATAATCCTTGTATATGCTTTCCAGTTCAACGAGTCTTGTTAGTGTGTCCGCAATCCAATGATAATAACCATAATGCCAGTCATCAAAACACAAAATAACGGGTTCATGGATAGCAATCGTTTTCTTAGTAAGTTGCCTAAAAAATATAAATCTTGCACTTTTTATCCTGTTTAAACCAAAAAACGTCTTCCACTTGTTAAATACCCTTCCATAAAAATCAACATATACATTATCAAATCTATAAATATTTGTTGGTGGAAAAGATCGTTCATATTCATGAGCAAATAGTTTATGATCTTCGGATTTCAGGTTTCTTGGTTTCCTCCTTTTAACTTTAATTGATGGGTATAATTCTTTAACCTTCAAGCCTTCGTTCGTCATAGGTTTTAAAATCACAAATATCAAATGATTGATCTTTCGATCTAATTAGTATTTGTGGAATGTTATTACAGTACGAAGCCCACAGGGAGAATGTACTTGGTGGACCTATAATATAGTCGCACATAGTCAATAAAAGTAAATCCACCATTGCGGACTGTTGACTGATATGTATTTTTGATCTCTTAAATTCCTGAAATTTTGCCAGACAATCTTCATTAGAAACTACTAGAAAACAAATACTTCTATTACCAAATAATTCGTTCGTGGCTTCCATAAAAGAGACATAATCTTCAAACCCAAAATAATACCTACCTCCTTCGAAATGTTCATAATCACCCCGCCTGACATGGACGCCAATGATAGTATCAGATGTTTTTTGTAAACCCTGCATTATTTTTTTGGCATGTTTATCGTCTGACTCATTTGGGAGAAATAACTCCTTTATAGTTTGCTTGTGTTTTAAATGAAGAATTTCAGAATTGAAACCCCAGCCATCAAGGAACACAAATGGTTTTGCACGAACATTTCTTATAAAAGCATCTTCCAACATCTCTATTTTGGATTCCACTTTTTCAAGCTTATAAATTTTATGAAAAGTGCTCTCAAGAATATTTAATTTGAGTAAAGCACGATATATAAAGTTTGATGCTTTATACGAGATTGAGTTACCTAAAAATAGTTTTTTAGCCTTTTTTCTTTGGTTCAAAAACATGCATATATTCATGTATAGCAGGATAAAAAAGTGATATATTATTCTGAATACAGAATGAATATATTTTACTAAAGTGAAATAAACGATTAGCAAGCTGCCCTTGCTTTGTAGGGACTATTATCATTTAAACCCAGGTGAAATTAACATTCATGATCCCTTTTGGATATTCATTCTTCCTATTGTATCCTAACCAGTTTTTTGGTGCGAATATCTGTTTGGCTGTCTCATTTAGGTAAGCTGCCCACCATGCGAATGTGCTATTTGATATAATTGCAATCTTTGCAAACTTTAACAGTAGAAAATCGTCAATAAGCGACTGCCGCGAAAAAACTACCCGAGCTGACCCCAGCTCTAGTTTACTTACAAAGTCACTGGCATACTCAAAATCATCCGAAATGATATAGATGGAATAGTTTTCAAGTGATTTAATTATTTCAAGACAAGTTTGATAATAATGAAGAGGAAGAAGATTTTGGGGTTGAATCTTGTAGTCTCCTCCCCGTATATGAATTGTTAAAATCTGTTGAGTTTGACTTATTGGATATTTGAGTTCAAAACTCCTTATATATTTCTTTTTTACACTCAGATTTTGTTTAATGATATTTTTAGCATGCTCAAAAAAATCTGGTGATTGATAATAACCATGCATGATTTTTCCGGCCTTTATCATTTGACGTTGTTCCACATATGTTTTATCATTTAATATGTATATTGGTGGATTCATCCTGGATTCCCAAGATATAAAGAGGGATTTAATTAGGTTAGAGGTATAACAAAAATTTGGCAGGTCAAAATATTTATGTATAATTAATTTATGCTTTTTATTCTCGTTTAATAGCACATATCCATGTTTTAGTGAATTGGACTGACTTAAGGCGAATGCAAACTGAAATAATTGGTTGCCCAGCCCTCCAATTATTAAAACGTATAAACAGTTGCTATTCATTCTAGAATTGCTTTTTTATTCTAAAACTTTGTCTGATCAAGTAAAATCTGTCTCTGATTTGTTTGATACTAGCATATAAATGCCAATAATAGGCTTGACAAATATTTGCCAAATATTTGGATAAAGTGTTCCTTTCCTGTCTAATATAAAAAGCATCACCCCAGAATGCATTTGTAAGTTTAAGTTCTACACGACAAAATCCTTTTCTTGCCAAAAATAGATCTATACTATGAAGTTTGGGACATTTTTTATAAATGCTAATTAGATTCACCTCCAAATAAATATAGTTGACATTGTTTAAAATCTGCCCCATTCCTTTCAAGGCATTCAGTTCTGCGCCCTGAATATCCAAGTTAACAAAGTCAAATGAATAGTTGGTTTCCATTTCTTCTATGAGCTTATCAATTCGTTTTGTTTTTAAAACAATTTTTTTTCAAGTATGATATCTGGGTAATACTTTTTATGGGCTCCTAATTCATAAATTGAAGAAGCTTGTGTATTCGAATTGATCTTAAATTCTACATTAGCATTATTGATGTCGCTGGCTACAGCATTCGCTACTTGATGGTTTGGGTAGCCTTTTAATTTATCATTAACATTTTTGCTAAATCTGGGTTTGCCTCTACCCAGAGCACATTTTTTACGCCAAGGGCGTTATATAATTCAAGTTCTTCCCCTTTGTGAGCTCCTATGTGTAGTACATTTTCAACTACTATCTTATATTTATCCTTTAGATATTTCAGTGATATTAGCATTTTTCCTTTTCCTCAATAATCCCAGACAAATAGTACACTAAAAATTATTCCAGCTAGCATTCAATAACGAGATACTATGACTATGGGGGGGGATTTCTGTTGAGTTATAAAATTTGCCTGAGATAACATGAAGTTTTATTGCATTCTCAAGCGAGTCGAGATACTTGCCATCATGGATAAGTGAATAGGACAAATAGTAGGTTGAGGCAGTCAATGGCAATTTATTTATAAAACATTTTATACTGCCACTTTCCTCCAGGTTATTGAATGGTTCATTGGTCATTCTATTATGGATTAGAAAAATTGGCAATCCAAGATTAGTCTTTAAACTAAGGCTACAAATCGTTCGGTCGCGGTTTTCTTTAACGTTTTTTATGTATCCTAACTCTATACTGAAACTTTGACCCGAATGAACCTGGTCAATAACCTGTTCGAGCTCATTTTTCAAAACTATCTTATTAATCAGCATTTCACCATTTCCATTTCTATCAGTCCTTTGACCAATATTATTACCAAACTTTTCGAAGGAAGTTAAATATTTTTGAATAGTTCCTCCTATGGTTCCCTTATCAATTATTTCACCTATGTTTAAAAAAATCCCGTAGTTACACAACCTCTCCACCGCCCCCATATTATGACTCACAAACAGAACCGTCCTACCCTGTCCTGTCACATCCTCCATTTTGCCAAGGCACTTTTTCTGGAACTCGGCATCACCCACAGCCAAGACTTCATCAATAATCAAAATCTCCGGTTCGAGATGCGCGGCAACAGAAAAAGCCAGCCTAACCTTCATCCCACTGCTGTAATGCTTCACGGGTGTATCGATAAATTCTTCCACACCACTAAATGCCACGATTTCATCAAACTTTAATTTGATCTCACGTCGCTTCATACCGAGAATGGTGCCATTGAGATAGATGTTTTCCCTGCCGGTCAGTTCCGGGTGGAAACCTGTCCCAACTTCCAGCAATGATGAAACGCGGCCATTGATTTCAAATCGCCCGGTGGTGGGCTTGGTGATGCGGCTCAGGACTTTAAGCAAAGTGCTTTTCCCGGCACCATTGCGTCCTATGATGCCGACAGCCTCGCCTTTTTTTACTTCGAAAGAAATGTCTTTAAGTGCCCAGAACTCGGAATCGGTTGGTGGTTGCTGGTTGCTGTTGCCAGGTTTAAAGGATCGAAGGAGATTGCCAAAAGTTTCCCGAAGCTCCCCGGATTTCATTTTTCCTATCCGGTACTTTTTTCCTATCCCTTCTACTTTAATTGCTACTTCAGACATTCCTTTTTTAATTTAGTCACTATGACTACAAATCCAACTTTTCTCATAATCACCGTATATTTTGTTGGAGCAGGATTTCAAACAATCCACAAGTCAGGCTTCGTACCAACCATTGAGGAATTTTGCTATCGTCCAGAAAACCAACCAGTAACCGTCATTGCGAGTGAGGCTTTTTTGCCGAGCGTGGCAATCTGTCTGCTGTGCTTGGCCAAGTTTCTAAGGGCCAGAGGAGCCTTATTTCGACGGCTGTTTGCAGCATCATAGCAAATTGATATAGATTGCTTCGTACCTCGCAATGACGGTATTTTAATTTTTTGGTCTTCAATGCCGCGTAATCGTTGTTTGTGTATATTGAAAAATAATAATTCTAGCAATAACCTCCATTTTATGGTATGACGTAATTCATTAAACTATATCCGCCATCACATCCTCCACCTTTTTGAAATAAAAAAGGCTGCTGATAAACAGGAGGATAATCACGGCCATGGAAATATAGAAATACACATCAGGGGGATTGCCACCGAATACACTCCAACGAAATCCCTGAATCACCCCAGCCATGGGATTCAAGTTGTAAATAAGTTGATATTTCTCCGGCACCAGCCTGGCCGGATAAGCCACAGGAGTAGCATACATGCCAAATTGCACCAAAAATGGGATCACATGCTGAAAATCCCGATAGCGGATAGTGAGGGCACCGAGCCAGATACCCACCGACAGTGCAGCCACAATATTGAGCAGCATGAATAATGGCGCGAAAAGGATGTTGATTGATGGTGTAAATCCATAAACAATCATCAGTATGACCAACATCAAGAGCGACACACCAAAATCGACGAAGCCAACAACGGCCTTACTGAGAGGAACCACGAGTCTGGGGAAATAGATTTTCTTGATCATCTCCTGAGCACCTATAATGCTGTTGCCCGACTGATTTAATACAAAACCAAAATAAGCCCACATGGCAATACCGCTTACAGCAAAAAGTGGGTATGGGATATTACCGGTATCGACCTTTACGGCCATACCAAAAACCAGCACAAAAATCAATAAAGTAGCCAGGGGCTGCAATAGTGCCCATAAAAAACCCAGGAAAGTCTGTGCGTAACGTACACGCAAATCTCTGTAAGCCAGGACATAAAAAAGATCCCTGTAGTTGAACAGTTCACGGAAATCGATCCTGAAAGCACTTCGCTTGGCATCAACCACAATTTTCGACAACTCCAATTTTTCTGATTTCAAATTATTTTTCTTCTTTAGATACAGAGAGCAATTTTTTTATCACGGTATATTTTCCGGCGCCGTTCTTACCGATAATTCCTAACACCTCACCCTGCTTCACTTCAAAGTTGATGTCTTTTAGCGCCCATACGTATTCGCCACCCGCACTATCGAGTTGATTATGCTCCCCAACCTTTGAAAGTGGGTCTTCCTTACCTCTTATTCTTGCCCAAGTTCGTTGTAGATCATCTTTCAATGAGCCTATGCCCACAAGTCCAAGTCGGTATTGCTTAGAAATATTTTCTACTTTTAAAACTATATCACTCATAACTTTCTAATCACTCATATCACCCATTACTACATCAATCTTATTTTACAGTCGATTAACATTCCCGTTTTACAATCACTGAGTGAGGTTCTTGCTCCAGGTGAATTCCAGCCTGTGCTTCCAATTGTTCTTTTTCAATGGTGAATTTGCTTTAACACCTGTATATCAAGTAAATCCTTCGGCCTGGCCGATCGTTGTTTGTTGCTGATTAAATCATCCAGCCCTATGACTCGGTAAGAACAAGTATCATCGATTGTAACAACTTCTGAACTTCGGTAGGCCTCATTAAATGATTTGTCCAGGTTAAAGGCGGTTATGAGCTCCAGTTCCATTTCCGGGCTTATCTTTACAGAAATGTTTTGTCGGGCTTTATAGACTTCTTCCGGAAATTGTTCAAATTCAAATCCTATGTCAAGTAATGCTGCCTTCAAATTCATCAGGTTTTCCTCTGAAATATCAATCCAAAAGTCAACATCTGCCGAGTGCCGTTTATATCCGTGAAAGTTAACGGCAGTTCCACCAACCATAAGCATTTTTACATCACGATCACCACATGCACGTATAAATGCCAACACATTTTGGTCAAATTCGGTCATTTTTCCTTATCAGGTAAAAGTTATCCGGGTGTAAAGGCTGTGTGCTTTTAGTAGTAAAAATCTTGTTTTTAAAAGTAGATAAAAACCAACAAACACGTTGGTGTGGAGTGAGTCGTAGAAACTCATCCCTTCTACGCAAATTGTTTTCTTGCTTGGTACCGAAAATAATCCTGTTATCCATTTGCTATATCCTCACTTTACCGGAATGATCTTGCCATTGGCTTTCTTCTACTAAAGCAAGATCAAATCGCGATATTCCCAAAGTTCATTCAACCGCAGGTCAAACCATCCCTTTTTGGGCGAAATCACTTCGGTCCAAACTTTATTATTTTCAGTTTCCAAGTTGTTCAATGTTTGAGCCATGCTCGGTTTTCCCCACCACCTACAAGCTTCTATATTTCACATCATATTCACCTTCTGGTTCCTGAAGGGTTTTGGGAAAAATATCTTTTAATGGAATGACCAACCCCGGGATGGCAACACTCGCTATGTCATCAATAAAAGAATAGGGACGTGTTGACTGGTAGTTTCCATCGTTGTTCAGCACGAACTGGGTTATGCTCCCTTCCTGAGGGAAAACCACCCAATATTCCCTGACGCCCGCCGCTTCGTATTGGTCGTATTTTTCATGCAGGTCTTTGTCGGCAGATGATGGTGAGATGATCTCTACCACCAGGTCTGGGGCTCCATGGCAACCTCTGGAATCCAGCTTGATTTCGTCACATACCACCGTGATATCGGGCTGCACTACCGTATCCACCTTTTCATCTGCCTGTGACTTCAATGCTAGACGCACATCGAAAGGCGCGTGAAACACCCGACAGGGATTGTGTTTCAAGAACTGACCGATTTGGATCATTAATGAAGATGAAACCTCCTGGTGCAATAAGGTAGGTGCAGGTGACATTCTGAAAATCTTCCCCCTGATCAATTCGACACGCTCTGAGAACTTCCAGGAAAGATAGTCGGCATAGCTGTATAGCTTGTTTAGGTCTAATTGGCTGATGTCGGTTATCATTGGTTGATGATGGTTTGTGGTCTGAGCACTTTGCCTATTCGTTAAATCACGCCGTTAAGACACAGCTTCGCCATGTCAGTCACATCAAACAGCCTACAAAATTAGTAAAAAGTCAATGATTGTGTAGCGGATATGAACTGCTTGTAATATTTGGCATGAGAACAATATGAAACCTTGATATCAATTGCGTGGGAATGTCTACTTCAAATAATATCTTTGCAACTTAATATTAGAATAGAAAAAAGCTATGGCCAAAGTCGTAAACCCCAAAAACACTAAAACTGAAATCCTGGAAGCGTATGACGAGCTTTTGAAGGAGGTGCAGGAAAAAAAGAGCGAAGAACCTAAAAAAATCCAGCAGGAGAAAAAGGAACAGGAAACCATCAGGAAGGCCTCGAACAATACCACAGAGCAAATCGTGAACAATATCACCGGGCTGAAAATAGGTATCTCCAAAGAACTTGACAAGCTGAACGAACTCCTGGTGAGCGAGTTCGAAAAGCTGACCGATATCCAAAAGGCCATTGAACTGGAGAAGAAAAACCTGGAAGACCTCTATCAGATCACGGCTAATGCCGACTCGCTAACCGCCATGTTGCTGGCGCAGAAAGCCAAAAAAGACGAGTTTGAAATGTGGATGGCCACTGCCAAAAAAGAATTCGACTCCAAAATTGCCGCTGACAGAGAAACCCATCAATCGGAGATGTCGGAAAAGAAGGCGCAATGGCAAAAGGAAAAAGAGCAGCAAGAAGCCATCAACAAGGATGAGGCTGCAAGGCTTAAGTTACAAAGAACACGTGAGCAGGAACTGTATGACTATACCCTCGAGTTGAAGCGTAAAAAGGATGCAGATGCCTACTCCGAAAAAACTGAGAGACAAGAGCGGGAGCTAAAAGAAAAAAAAGAAGCCTTTAATAAAGAAATAGCCCTCAGGGAACAGAAGGTTGCCGAAGCAGAATCGGAGTTGAAAGAATTGCGCAGCAAGGCGAACAATTTTCCAAAGGAACTGGAAATTGCTGTGACAGAGGCCAGGGCCACACTCGAAGAAAAACTTGCCACACAGTTTAACTTTCAAAAAGAACTTGAGGCTGGCCGTACCAAGGGCGAGCTTGCACTCAAAGATCAAACTATTGTGTCGCTGCGAGAAAAGATTAAAGAACAAGAGACGTACATCAAAGAGCTGAGCAAAAAGGCCAACGATGCGGAGGGCAATGTGAAAGACATTGCCGTGAAAGCCATCGAAAGTGCTTCCAAAGTGCAGGTTTTTGAGAAACAGGTAGAAAAATCATCATCAAAAGACAGGGAGTAGATGCAGCAGCAAGATCCTTTGGAGACCCCTGTACTTTTCCTCATATTCAACCGGCCAGACCTCACCCGGCAGGTATTTGGCCAGATCAGGAAGGTAAAACCCAGACAGCTTTTTGTCGCAGCGGATGGGCCTCGACTAAACCATCCTGATGATATTGAAAAATGTGCTTTAACGCGTCAGCTGGTCATGGACATGATCGACTGGGATTGTGAAGTAAAAACCCTGTTTCGGGATGAAAATCTGGGCTGTGGACTGGCGGTAAGCCAAGCCATTACCTGGTTTTTTGAGCATGTCGAGATGGGGATTATTCTGGAGGATGATTGTTATCCTGATTTGAGCTTTTTTTGGTTTTGTGCTGAGTTGCTGGAGTATTATAAGGATGATGAAAGGGTGATGATGGTTTCTGGGACAAGGCTGATCAATGATACAAATGATTTGTATTCATATTTTTTTTCAACAATAGGAACGATATGGGGATGGGCGACCTGGAAAAGATCTTGGTATTTATACGACTATCATCTTGAAAAATTAGAAGTACTAATTTCATCTCGTGCTATCTACAATGTGGCAACCGAAGATCATGAAATTAATGCCCGCATTAGAAATTTAAAGAAAATTAAACAAGGCCATTTTGATACATGGGATTATCAATGGACATTGGCTAGATTAATCAATAATGGTCTATCGATAATTCCATCTAAAAACTTAATTTCAAATAAAGGTTGTAATAGTTCAGGTACCCATACTCAAAGCGAAAAAAATTCATTTGCAAATCTACAAATACAGGATTGTGTCTTCCCTATAAATCATCCATTGGTCATTTCACCAAATAAAAATTATGATAAAATAGTAAGTAAGTATATTTACCCTAAGCAAACTAATAAAAGCTACTACCAAAAGATCAGAACTAAAATTTCTAATTATAATACAAAGAATAGGCAATTATCCAATTTGAAAAATAAGACCAATCTAAATTTACACTTGGGTTGTGGAAATAGGATTATTAATGGATGGGTTAATATTGATCTTCAAAACTCAGATTTGGACCTGGATTTATCTAAAGGCGTTTTACCTTTTACGAATGAATCTGTGGCCTATGTTGTTTCACAACATTTCTTTGAACATCTGCATTTAGACTCTGAATTATTACAGCTTTTAAATGACATTTTGAGGGTTCTTAAATCGAAAGGTGAATTATGGTTTTCTGTTCCTTCCATTGAAAAAATAGCTCATGGATATATGACAGATCAAGGTAAAAGTTTATTAATAGGGAGGCAAGCCAGATTCCCAGAATATAGTCTTAATGGCAAACCAATTTCTCATATTGTAAATGAAATTTTCTATCAAAACGGAGAACACAAAAACCTTTTTGATTTTGATATTATAAATTGGATGTTAACAAAAACTGGATACATCAACGTGACAGAAGTCAATGAGAAAGAATTCATGAGCAAGTTTAATTCCTTCCCTAAAAGAAATGATGATGATGTATCTATATATTGCAAGGCAACAAAGCCATAAAACAGATACTTAATATGTTTTTCAGAAAAGATTTTCAATTGTTTAGCAATTTATCAGTTCAGGAAAAGATCTATGATAACTTATCATACCAAATCATTAAGGACTACCTCCCTTCAATTGACTATCCATATACTTCCTCTTGTTTAAACTATTATAAAATTCATATACTTATCAATGATCTAGTTTTAAACAGAAGAAGTAATTATATAGAATTAGGTTCTGGTTTGTCAACTTTAGCATTAGGATTATGTATTAAGAAGCAAGCATTGAATTGTAAGATTAAATCTTTTGAACATGACGAGCATTTTCTCAATATACAATTGGAAAATATTGAAAACATGAAGCTTACTAATATTATCGAATTATGTCATGCTCCAATAAAATTTCAACACATTTCTGGTTTGAGCTGCGATTGGTACGATGACGAAGTGATTTTCAAAAAAATCGGAAATGAAAAATTCGACTTGATGCTTGTTGACGGTCCACCTGCTTATAAACAAAAAATATCATATAACAGATTTCCAGCCTTACCGAAACTGCTTTCAAAACTAAAAGAAAATTGTTCGATATATATTGATGACACTAATAGAAAAGGTGAGTCAAATTCACTAAAACGATGGGAGAAATCTTATAAAATTAAATTCCGTCATCTCAGCCCAACATTCAGACATCATGCTAAAGGTGATTTTAAAAATCCATTTATTTAGCTCTCTAACAATCCAACAGTTGATAGTTAAAGTTCTTTTCATAACACATTATTCAGAATTGTATGGGGCAAATAAGTCTCTGCTAGACTTATTAGTTGGTCTTAAACAATTTCCTTTAGAACCAATTGTCTTACTACCACATGAGGGTGAAATGTGTCATAAATTGGATGAAATTGGAGTAAAAAGGATTGTATATTCATTCAAAAATCCCTTTGTATATAGATGGAGATCTAAAAACAAGCTTTTCAAATTTTTTCATGATGGTAGGTTCTTAATCCTGGGAATTTATAATCAAATCATAAATTGTATAATTATCAAGAAGATCAAATGTCATAAATACATAAGCGATATTAGTTTAATCTACTCTAACGCCTCTGTAATGACAATCGGAGAAGACTTAAGCAAAAAGCTAAAAGTGCCTCATATTCATCAAATAAGAGAGTTGGCAACAAAACTCTCATTATTACCAAGCTTGGGTTTAAAATGGTATGAAAGGAAAATCAAGAATTCAGAATTAATTATTTTTAATAGTTGCTTTACACAAAAACAATTTACCAGCAACTATATTTTATCAAACACCTTAGTTATCTACAATGAAATTCGCAAACCGGAAATAGTTCAACCAATCATCCTTGAAAAGAATCATTTCAAAATTGGGATTTTTGGTTATTTAAGTAGTCAAAAGAACCAAATAGAGGCACTTACAGCAACATCTTTGATTGATAAAAGTAAGGATATTAAGCTATACTTAGTTGGTGGAGGTTCTTCAGAAAAACTTATAGACTACGTGGATTCTCTAAGCATAAATAATAGAGTTCAATTCGTTGGTTATACAAACAATATTGGAGCTTATTATGATGAAATGGATATTGTAATAGTTTGTTCAAAAAATGAGGCTCTAGGAAGGGTTACCGTGGAAGCCATGCTTTCCAGCAAATGTGTAATTGGAAAAAATTCAGGAGCAACTGCTGAGATTATTGATCATAACGTTAATGGCTTATTATACAATACAGTTTACGAATTAGCACATAACATTGAATTTTTGTATGAAAATCCAACTAAAAGACATGAAATGGCGGAAAACGGTTATAAAAATGCGGTTACTAAATTTGCTAGCGGGTCATCAATAAAAAGCATTTACAATGAAATAATAAAACTCATTTGATTAGATTTCATCTATTACTTATAGGTTTATTCACACTTATAAACTCAAGCGGTTTTCCTCAGGCTTCCTATATTTTATCTAATAAGAAGGTATGTCTAAAGGAGCAATTGTCCTTTTCTAATACATCAATTAACAAGGATAGCTACCTGTGGGATTTTTCATTTGATGAGTTTGAAAATCCCGGTATCTCCCAGTTTTCTCACCAGATAACCGGAGCAAATCGTTCCGATGGAATTGACATAATCCATGAAAAAGGAGAATGGATTGGATTTGTCACTGACAGAAATACCGGACTACTAAAAAGACTTGAATTTGGAAATAGCTTATCAAATGTGCCTAAAGAATATAATCTGGGTGTAATCGGTGTGAAAGGTAATGGTATTAGGCTCTTAAAGGAGGCTGGCAGTTGGTACGCCCTCATGCCAAGCTATGGGAACGGAAGCCTATACCGACTAACATTCGGCGAAAACATAAAATCTACCCCTACTATAGAAAGTCTTGGAAATATTTCTGCCTGGAATACCATCAGAGGATCTGATCTGGTTATTCATCAAGATTCGATTTATTCCGTGATTTCAGCTTACAGTAATGATAAAGTGACAATTATTAATTTTGGAAAAAGTATTACCAATTCACCAATTTGGTACAGGGATATTCAGCATGCTGGCATGATTGATGGCCCTGTTGGCCTAAGCCTCCACTCAGAAGGAAATACACTATACAGCTTGATTAGCTCCAATCTTAACCATAAAATAGTTATTTCATACTTTAGTGAGGATTTGGCTAGTGAAGTGCTTTATGAAATCGGCGGCATCACATCGCCTACCGACGTGGAGATAGTAAAGAACGGATATCAATTCTATGGAATAGTCCTCTCAGCTGCTGCCAAAATGTATAAACTAAGCTTTGGCAAAAAATAATTACACCTACTCTTCCATCAGCAGTGCAAATAAATTTAGAAGGTGATGCATTACAAACTAATACTTGGTGTTTCAGACAAGTAAGGACAACACCAGATTGGCAAATTTTCGTTTTACAGATGACAGGAAATCTCAAACAAATAAGTTTTAAAGATCAAAATTTTCCAAGCACCTCCTTCGAGCCCCAAAATGTATCCTACACCGCCCCTGGCACCTACCCCATCGAACTCACCGCCTTCTCGGCAAATGGCAACTTCGATACATTCCTGGACACTGTCGTCATCCGCGATGCCTCCGCCCCCACCACCTCCTTCAACACTTCAAACGCCTGTATCACAACCGAAAACACCTTCACAGCCTCATCACCAGACGAAGGCCAGATTACCGCCTGGAACTGGGATTTTGGCGATGGAAACACCGCTTCTGGGCAAGATATAGCTCATCAGTTTCTAAGCACCGGTACTTACGACGTGCAGCTTTCTATCGATGCGGCCAATGGCTGCTCAAATACTACCCAGAAAAGTATTTCCATCCATCAGCCTCCAGTGGCCGGGTTTAGCTATGATGCAGGCATAGTCTGCTCCAATAGCCCAATGGATTTCTTAAATAGCACTTTTTTTGCCGGCCCCGATTCTTTACTGAGTTTCCAGTGGAATATCAATGATGAAGCCTTGCTTGCTGACCCTGACATTTCGTACACCTTTGCCTCGGGCGGCGATAAAAACATCGCCTTGTCTGCCTCCATACCCGGGTGTAGCTCGAATATTTCAAAAACCGTCAATATTACCCCCGGGCCATTGACCGCGTTTGATTTTAGCGGTGTGTGCGCCTACGATGAATTTGACTTTTCCAACCTTACCTCTGGCAATGACATCACAGCCTATCAATGGGATTTTGGCGATGGATACTTCTCTACCCTTGCCTCACCAAGTCATCAGTTTGCCACAGGAGGCAGCTATGCGGTAGGATTGACGGCTTTCAATGCATTGGGATGCCAGACCAAACTCCAAAAAGTGGTGCAGGTCGGTCATATTCCTCAATTGAATTTCACCCACGACCTGGCTTGTGCCGACAATTCGGTCACTTTCTTCGATCAGTCTCTGGTAGCGGAGGCCAATATTACCGAACAGTTGTGGAGGTTGCAACAGCCTGATTTGGGTTACGACAGGTCTGCCCAGGGTTCTGCTCCTAATTTATACCTCGATGGGGTAGGCCAATACATGATGACGCTCATTGGCCAAAGCAACTATGGATGCGCCGACACCCTGGTAAGAAATATTGTGGTAAATCCATCTCCAATAGCTGGCATCAGCATCGAGGAGACTTGCTTTGGTGACTCCACCTTTTTTGCCCCTGCGGTAGATTTGCCTTCTGGCACTGAGCTGGCAGCTATAGATTGGCTGATCGACGGCCAGGCTTTTTCTTCATCGACTCTCAAGTATAAATTTGCTCAACCGGGATCGTACGAGGCTCAATTATTTGTTCGTGCCAGCAACCTGTGTCCGTCAAGCGCACGTGAAACCATTGTCATCAATCCGCTTCCTGCAGTTGATTTCGATTTATCATCGCAATGTGAAGATCAATTGGTGACGATCACTTCCAGGATCAATTCCCCGCAAGATCTTCCGGCGAGCTATCTCTGGTCAATCGACGACAAGCCGGTTTCTACCCTGCCTGCCTTTCAATACGATTTTAATAAATCTGGCGCATACCAGGTTGCGCTCTCGGTCACGACCGCTAACAGTTGTGTCAGCACCAATAGCCTTAGCATCCCGATTTACCCTTCACCAGTCTCCAAATTCGATGTTTATCCATCGATTGGTGCCAGTCCGCTGAAGGTGCAGTTTACCGACCGCTCGCAAGGAGCCAAAAACTGGAGATATGATTTTAGCCGGTTTAGTGATGATTTCAGCACTGACCGCAATTCTGAATATACCTACCAAAACATTGGTGAAGAGTTGGCAACCTTGATAGTGACAAATGAATATGGATGCGCTGATACTTCGTCGCGGATGATAAGTGTGGTGGTGCCGACCTACGATATAGCCATTAGCAATGCCAGGGCAAATGAAAAAGACGGTAAGCTGAAATTTGCCATGGAGATAGAAAACAAAGGAACGATAATTATCAATAATCCGGTGATCAATATAGCTATTGGTGGCCAAGCCAAAATATCGCAAAAAATAGAAACTACGCTTATGCCCGGAGAGGTACTGGAATTTGTAACTGATGTCGAAGTACTCCGTATCGGCAACCAATCCATAGCGTTTGTATGCTTTTCTATTGCGGATCAGATAGGAGTCTATCCCGACCTGCATACCTACGACAACCAGGCGTGCGTCAACATCGACAATGTCTTTACGGTGCTCGATCCTTTTCCCAATCCATCTCGTACTTTTGTGGATATCCCGGTGATCGTGCCGGCGCCGGCATTTGCGACATCAAGATGGTCAGTGAACATGGCAATGTGGTTTTTACCCATCAATTCCACGACATGACGTCAGGCCTCAATACTATTCATCTTAATTTAACCCCGTATTCCAAAGGCTTTTACCTGCTTACTGTAGCCAGGGAAGGAGTGGAGTTGAGCAGGAAGATTGTGATACAGTAAAATCGGCTTCCTAGCCTTCTTCCGCTGGCTGCCTGCGCTCATGGGACTGAAACCAAATTAGTTCCCGAAATTGTGAACGGAGCCTTTCAACCTGTTCATTATTCATCTCCAGGCCGTCCCACGCATAGCTCCTGAAGGACAGCTGCCACACGACGAGGCATCAATGTAGATAGTTGGTGAATGCGACCGGCCTCTCCTAGATGGTATGCGATCTGAGATAAAAGAATCCAAAACGATGTTCGCTATAATAATCTTTATAATTACTATCTTTCGACAAAATTATATTTTGTAATTAGAATGAGCTACGCACAAAAAATAGATGAAATAGACAAGAAAATCCTGGAGATATTGCAGTCGCGGGCCAAGATAACCAATGCAAGGCTATCGGAAGAAATTGGATTGTCGCCCGCCCCCACTTTGGAGCGGGTAAAGAAGCTGGAGCAACTGGGTATTATCACCAGCTATCACGCCAAGCTGAGCACCGAAAAAATAGGCCTTGGAGTCACCACCTTTGTGTTGGCCACGCTCAACGGCCACAACAAAGCCAACATCGAAGGTTTTATTGAAGAAATCAATAAAATACCGGAAGTGATCGAATGCCACCACATCACCGGAGCGGGTGATTTTATTTTGAAAGTGGTCTCCAAAGATATTGCCGCCTATCAAAAACTGATGCTCGAGAAAGTGAGTGACATCAAGCAAGTGGACAATATGCAATCTATGGTGGTTTTGTCCACCTTTAAAGACAGCAAAGTGATCCCCCTATAAGCCATTGAGCACATGACCTCCACCGAAAACATGATTTTGAATAAGCAGCAGATCCAGCAGAAGATCAGCAGGATCGCTTATGAGATTTATGAAAATAACTACCGGGAAAAGAAGCTGTATGTGGCCGGTATTCCGAGTGGATACAAGCTGGCCAAACTATTGGTGAAAGAACTGAAAAAAATCAGCCCTTTCGACATTACTTTACTAAAAGTGGAATTTCTGCACAAAAAACCTTCAGAAGAGTCCATTTCGGTAGATTGCGATCCAAAAGAACTACAGGGAAGTGTGCTCATATTGGTGGATGACGTACTCCATACCGGAAAAACCTTCCTTCATAGTCTGCGACCTTTTATGGATGTGGATATCAAAAAGATAGAAACAGCAGTCTTGGTGGATCGCAGCCATAAGCTTTTTCCGATTTCGTCTGATTATGTCGGCTATGAGCTTTCCACTACGTTGAACGATCACATCGAAGTGGTGCTCAACCCCGGGAAATATGGTGTGTATCTGTATTGATTGAAGCATCAGCGATAATGTGACCTGGCACCAGGTGCCCTTTCACCATGGTGCATTTTGTGATATATGAATCTGGGCAGTCAAATCGGGGCAACGCCACGGTGTTTACTTGTCAACAGACCAATGGCTATGGCAATTTAGCCCTTACCGGGAAGTAAACTTCCATTTTGAAATCAACTCCCATAGTACTATCCCGATAGCCACCGAAATATTGAGGGAATGCTTGGTGCCGAATTGCGGTATTTCAATCACCACATCCGATGCTGCGACCACCTGGTCATCTACACCTTTTACTTCATTACCAAATACCAGGGCAATTTTCTCATTTTCATTCAAGTGAAATTGCTCTAGCGATGTGCTGGCATCGGCTTGTTCTACACTGGCGATCAGGTATCCATCACTCTTCAAAGCATTTAGGGCCTCTGTGGTATTTTCAAAATATTGCCAGGCCACGGTATCGGTGGCGCCCAGGGCAGAGCGGTGTATTTCGCGATGCGGCGGTTGTGCGGTAATGCCACACAAAACAATTTTTTCACATAAAAACGCATCGGCAGTTCTAAAGGCCGAGCCCACATTGTGCATGCTTCGAATGTTGTCAAGAACGATCACAACCGGGTGTTTGGTTGCTTCTTTTATACCTTCAGGGCTAAGCCTTTCCAACTCATCATTGCGCAATTTTCTCATGATAAATGCAAAAAAAATTATGTCTGAATATATTTTCAGGGCAAAAATAGAATAAATATCTTCGCAACTGATCTCAATGCAAAGTTAAGCGGAAGCAATGTCCAAAACCTCCTCATCCATCAAGGAAACCCCCTTGATGAAGCAATACAATGCCATCAAAACCAAACATCCCGGTGCGCTATTGCTGTTTAGGGTTGGTGATTTTTATGAAACCTTTGGCGAAGATGCCATCAAAGCCAGCAAAATCCTCGACATCGTGCTAACCAAAAGAGCCAATGGTTCGGCCTCTCACATCGAACTGGCAGGATTTCCACACCATTCGCTTGACAATTATCTGCCCAAATTGGTTCGTGCGGGTCACCGGGTGGCCATCTGCGACCAGCTCGAAGACCCAAAAACGGTGAAAGGCATAGTGAAACGTGGTGTCACCGAGCTGGTGACACCCGGACTTTCTTACAATGACAACGTGCTGGAAAAAAAGGCCAATAATTACCTGGCTTCCATCTACATACACGGCGATGATTCAGGAGTGGCTTTTCTCGATGTATCCACCGGAGAGTTTTATGTTTCCGCAGGCAGCCTCGAATATATCGACAACCTGATGCAGAACTTCAACCCTTCGGAGGTGATCTACTCCAAAGCCTGTCGAAAAACATTTGAAGCATTTTTTAAAGACAAGTACAATACCTTCACGCCCGATGATTGGGTGTTTGCATTTGATTATGCATACGAAAAGCTCACAAGTCATTTCAAAACCTCCACCCTCAAAGGTTTTGGGATCGAAAATCTGCATGCCGGCATTGTAGCGGCGGGCGCGGTGCTTTACTATCTCGAAGAAACCGAGCACAAAGAAATAAGCCATATCTCCTCCATAGCGCGAATAGAAGAAGAAAAATATGTGTGGCTCGACAAATTTACTATTCGCAACCTGGAATTGATCTTTCCTCAACAAGAAGGTGGCGTGCCGCTTATCGACATTCTCGACCAAAGTATCACTGCCATGGGGGGCAGGCTGATGAAGAAATGGCTCATTATGCCACTAAAGGAAAAAAGCCCAATTGCAGACCGGCTTCAAATGGTTGAGGCCTTGTATGAAAACGAAACTTTGCGCGATGAACTGGAAACTCACCTGCGTCAAATCGCCGACCTGGAAAGACTCATTAGCAAAGTGGCCGTTAGCCGGATCAACCCGCGCGAAATGGTGCTGCTCAAGCGCTCCCTGCTGCAGATCATGCCCATCAAAAGCCTGCTAAAAACCACCAAAGTACCCCAACTCAACAAAATTGCAGACCAGATTAACCCATGTGAATTCCTGCTGGAAAAAATCGAGACCGAACTGAGGGAGGAAGTACCCATAGTCAGTAATCTGGGGAATCTCATCAAAGACGGCGTCGATCTCGAACTCGACGAGTTGCGCAAGATCTCCTTTTCGGGCAAAGACTATCTGGTGCAAATACAGCAACGCGAAATTCAGAACACCGGCATATCTTCACTTAAAATTGCCTACAACAAGGTCTTTGGCTACTATCTGGAGGTGACCAACAGCCACAAAGACAAAGTGCCCGCCACCTGGATCAGAAAACAAACCCTGGTGAATGCCGAACGCTATATCACCGAAGAACTGAAACAATACGAAGAAAAAATACTGGGTGCCGAAGACAAAATACATGCTATCGAACAGCGCCTCTACAATGAGTTGGTCATTGCGGCGGCCGATTTTGTTGGACTGATCCAGCAAAATGCCAGGACTATAGCTACGATCGATTGTTTGCTTTCCTTTGCCAAACTGGCCTACAATCATCACTATATAAAGCCCAAAATAACCGACGATAAAATACTCGATATCAAGGCAGGAAGACATCCGGTGATAGAGCAACAATTGCCACCAGGCGAAGAGTACGTTCCTAATGATGTGTACCTCGACAACGAGTCGCAACAGATCATGATAATAACCGGACCAAACATGGCCGGTAAATCTGCCCTGCTCCGGCAGACAGCGCTTATAGCGCTGATGGCACAAATCGGCTCTTTTGTGCCGG
This sequence comes from Cyclobacteriaceae bacterium, assembly GCA_012033595.1. Classification (GTDB taxonomy): domain Bacteria; phylum Bacteroidota; class Bacteroidia; order Cytophagales; family Cyclobacteriaceae; genus JAAUQL01. Next base: position 63,854 of record JAAUQL010000007.1, read on the forward strand.
CATCACTAGCTACCATTGGCATAGTCGATAAGATTTTTACACGAGTTGGGGCGTCGGACAACCTCTCCAAAGGCGAATCTACCTTTATGGTGGAAATGACCGAAACGGCCAGCATTCTCAACAACCTCAGCGACCGCAGTCTGATACTTATGGACGAAATAGGCCGCGGCACCAGTACCTATGATGGAATTTCCATTGCCTGGTCTATCGTGGAGTTTCTGCACAATAACCCCAGACACAAGGCCAAGACACTCTTTGCCACCCACTATCATGAGCTCAACCAACTGTGCAATGATTTTCCGAGGATCAAAAATTTCAACGTATCGGTAAAGGAAACGGGAGACAAGATTATCTTTCTGCGCAAACTCAAAGCAGGAGGAAGCGAACATAGTTTTGGTATACATGTAGCGCAAATGGCCGGAATGCCCAATCCCATCGTAATTCGTGCCAACGAAATCATGAAACACCTCGAAAAAGAAAAAATAAGCGCTAAGGCAGACAAGGCTATCGAGGATATACCTAAACGAAATTATCAACTGAGCATGTTCGAAGCTGACCCAAAAATGGAAGAAGTACGCGCCTTGCTCAGCAAAATCGATGTGAATACCATTTCTCCAATCGAAGCATTGCTCAAAATAAATGAGATGAAGAGTGTGCTTAAGGGTAAGTAAGCCCCTCCATCTCTTCCATGCTTATTCTTTTGTCGAAAACTCTATGGCATTTAGGGTCTGCGGAACACCTCCCATTATCATGTTTCCGGGATAAGTTTGCACATGAACCAGTAATGAGAAATAAGTATTATTAAACACGCTGTGAATAAAAGAGCATATCGCAAACTCTAATTGTGCTGAAAATCCACGATTCTTTCATTTCAATGTTGAAAAGAAGTAAACAAAGAAAAATCAAGACAAAAAAATGCTTCCGCGCACTTCCCAACCATTTTACGTTCTTAAGCTTATTCTATTTACGGTATGGCATCACATCCCCGCTGCCACATTGACCCTCCACTTAAAATATGCATTGATTTTCGCACTCCGCGACAAAATCTCCCCTTGCCCTGTGTTATAGCAATGGCGCCGATGCTATACCAGCGCCTCCAATTTATACAACAGCTAGAGGTGTTTTATCCAGAAAAACATAGAATGCGGTGCCTCGGTAAATCCCTGGTGTTTGTAAAGGTCACGGGCATTGAGGTTGTCTTTGCGGACTTCCAGCGTTATCTTGCCACATTTTTTTCCTGAGCTGCACCTTCGAGCGCCTGCAAGAGTTGGCGAGCCACGCCAACGCCTCTGTAGCCTTCCTCTACATAGATATCGTGTATATTGAGCAGGGGCTTCGCCATAAAAGTAGAATAGGCAAAAAAGCAGGTGCACACCCCCACAAATTGATCGTTGAGTTTGGCAAAAAGGATCAAGGCGAGTGGGTGGTTTTTCAGGTCGTTGATCACATCGCCCTTTTGCTCGTTTGTCCAGGGCTCGGCTTGTCCCATCGGGTCTTTCATATACCCGGCGGTCAGCCTCAAAAAATGAGAAGCCTGATCAGGATCGCTGAGGTTTCCTTTGATAATCTGGATATTTTTATTTGTATTCATTTTTTCATATAAAAAATTAATAATTCTAAAATAAATGAGTGTGCAGGACAGGTGTAGGTGCCGGCTATGTTTTAGTTAAATATTTTTCAATTTGTATTTTTTGATATTGATATTGTAGTTGGCTATACGCATTTCCATTTGCCGCTCGGTAATGCCGAGATTGTCCGCAGCCTGGCCAATATCTCCTTTGGTCAATTTGAGGTTGTCTTGTATCAATTCCTTCTCCACCTTGGCCAATACCGTTTGCAGCGGGCCTCTTTCTGGCGGGCCACTAGATTCGGGGGTTTGTAAAGTGGGGGGCAGATGAAATCCATAGATCACACCGGAGTTGCTCAGGATGCATGCTCTTTCGAGACAGTTCTCTAACTCGCGCACATTGCCCGGCCAGTGGTAGCTCATGATCATATCGATGGCCGAAGTACTGATACGGCGTACATTTAGCCCATGCTGGTCGTTGAACTTGACAATAAAATGATCGATAAGTTGTGGAATGTCGCTTTTGCGCTCGCGTAGCGGTGGAATATGAATAGGGAACACATTGAACAAATAGTATAGTGGGTTCAAAAGCTTGCCCTCTTCCAGCAGCCTGTCGGGATTTTTGCTCGTGGCGGCGATCAGCCTGATGTCAACGTCTATTTTGTCCTGGCTGCCCACGCGTTGCAATTGTTTGTCTTCGATCAACTGTAATATTTTGCTTTGGATATTTAAAGGCACATCGGCCAGGTCGGTGAGAAATACGCTACCATAGTGGCTGCGCTCAAATATGCCAATAGTTACCTGATCGTGCCCTTCGCTATCTTGTGCTACGCTGCCAAATAATTCTGTTTCTATCATGGCTTCAGTCAGACCCGAGCAGTTGATCTCTTCAAACGCCTGGCTGGCTCGCTGGCTGTTGAAGTGAATGGACTTGGCCACCAGTTCTTTGCCCACACCGCTTTCGCCGGTTATGAGCACATTGGCTGTAGTAGGAGCTACCTTGGAAATGAGATTGTACACCACCTGCATGGCTTGACCGTTGCCGATCATGGTGGCAGGACTAAATTTCATTTTCAGCTCCGACTGCAAGCGTTTGTTTTCCTCCTGTAGCCTTTGTACTTCTTCCAACTCTTCCTGGCGCGCCTTTAAGGCCTGGGCAATCATGCTGCCGATAATGGTGATCAGCCTGATATCTTCTTCGAAAGAAAAATTATTATTGAAAACCCGGTCAACACTGAGTGTTCCGATCACTTCTTTTTCGTGCTTGATGGGCACGCAGAGATAAGAAACATCTTCCTTATTTATGCTATTGCGCGATTTGGTTTTATCCATAAACTGTGGCTCATCGGAGATTCGGGGAATGTACACCGACATGCCAGACTTTACCACTTTGCCGATGATGCCCTCCCCAACTTTGTACTTACCCCGGGCTTTTTCTTCTTTTGACATACCGTAGGCCTCTTCAATGCTAATCTCCAGCGAATCTTTATTGAGTAGTGTAATGGTACCGCGCTCCAGGCCGATGTATTTGGCCATCATCTCAAGGATTTGGTACAACACATCTTTGATGTTTTTGCTCTTATTGAGGGCTATGCTGATATCAAACAGTAAAGTAAGTTCCTTTAATTCGTTTTTTGAATCCATGTGCTGCCTGTTAAATCTTCAATTTTGTACTGCATTATTGCCATTACACTGCATCAGAAAGAAAACGTGATTAATCCATCTACAATAAAATATGTTTTTATTTCGAAATATTCAACAAAAGCAAATTTTACTATTGCTGTTTATGCAAATCTAACCAAACTGGTGCAAAAATTAAAATCAGAAAAGATAATAAATCGGGAGCCGTAGAGCAACATGTTGAAGGCTGCTCGAATCGGGCTGAGGGGCTTAGGGCTTTGGAATTTTTTTATTTGGTTGGGCGCTATAAACACATTTTAATTTCTGTAAACATTAAGTCCCCTTGGGATTATCCATCCTCAGCGTATATAGCATTCTCCCTCAACGTTTCCTGCGAATAACCCTGAGGGGGTAAAGTTAGCATCCTTTTCGTGTTCAGCTATAGCTCATTGTACAGAACTTATGGCCATAGGCGTATGCTGCAACCGAAACACTAATCCTTGTATTTTTTTTCCAGAGCAAACAATTCGTCGCGGAGGCGTGCAGCCTCCATAAAGTCCAGATCTCTTGCGGCAGATTCCATTTTTTTTCGTGTCTGGTCGATCATATGCTTTATCTGTTCTTTGCTGAGGTACTGTACGAGAGGGTCGGCAGCGAGCACCGGCATGTCCTGCTCACTGTAGTATTTTTTATGGGTTTTTTTAGAATCGGCCACTTTTGTCTGTTCCATTATGGCATCCCTCGATTTCAGCACCGTTTTCGGTACTATACCATGTTCGGTATTGTATTCCATTTGTATACTTCTTCTCCGGTTGGTTTCATCAATGGCTTTTTGCATCGATTCCGTGGTGGTATCGGCATACATGATCACCTTGCCGTTCACATTGCGCGCAGCACGTCCGATGGTCTGTACCAGCGAACGTTGATTGCGCAGGAAACCTTCTTTGTCGGCATCGAGGATGGCCACCAACGACACTTCGGGCAGGTCGAGTCCTTCTCTGAGCAAGTTTACCCCTACCAACACATCAAATATACCCAGACGGAGCTCGCGCAGAATTTCTACCCTGTCCAGCGCTTTTACTTCCGAATGGATATAACCGCATTTGACGCCGGCACGCTCCATGTATTTGGTAAGCTCTTCGGCCATGCGCTTGGTAAGTGTGGTCACCAAAACGCGCTCGCCTACTTTTACTCGTTCGTCAATTTCTTCCAGCAGGTCGTCGATCTGGTTCAAACTGGGTCTCACCTCGATTACAGGATCCAGCAGACCTGTGGGTCTGATGATCTGCTCTACCACCACCCCTTCGGACTTAATCAACTCGTAGTCGCTTGGTGTGGCGCTTACGAATATGATCTGATCGACCATTCCCTCAAACTCGTTGAACGTGAGGGGACGGTTGTCGAGTGCACTGGGCAGCCTGAAGCCAAAATCCACCAGGTTCATCTTTCGCGAACGGTCGCCACCCCACATCGCCCTGATCTGCGGTATGGTCACGTGGCTTTCGTCGATGATCATAATGTAATCATCGGGGAAATAATCGAGCAGACAAAAAGGCCGGTGGCCGGGCTGACGCCGGTCGAAATACCGGGAATAGTTTTCTACCCCCGAACAATACCCCAGCTCGCGGATCATTTCCAGGTCGAACTCGGTGCGCTCTTTGATGCGTTTGGCTTCCAAAAAGCGGCGCTCCTCCTCGAAGTAACTGATCTGCTGAACCAGGTCGTCCTGAATTTCGTTGATGGCCACATTGATCACCTCTTTGCCCGTCACAAACAGGTTGGCCGGATAAATAGTAATGAGCCTTTCTTCTGAAATTTTTTTACCGCTAGAAGGGTTGATCACTTGCAGCGATTCGATCTCATCGCCCCAAAAAACTATACGGAACGCAAAGTCGGCATAGGCCGGATAAATATCCACGGTATCACCCTTAACCCTGAAATTGCCCCTTTTGAATTCGACCTCTGTGCGAGCGTAGAGAATGTCGACAAAGTTGAACAAGAGCTTATTTCGCGAAATCACATCGCCCTGCTGAAGATGAAGCACATTTTTGCCAAATTCTTCCGGATTGCCAATACCGTATATGCACGAAACCGACGCCACCACAATGACGTCTCGGCGGCCGGAGAGCAGCGAAGAAGTGGCGCTAAGTCTTAGTTTCTCTATTTCTTCATTGATCGAAAGGTCTTTTTCTATATAAATATTGGAACTGGGGATGTAAGCTTCAGGCTGATAATAATCATAGTAGGAAATAAAATATTCCACTGCATTGTTGGGAAAGAAATGCTTAAACTCACCATAGAGCTGTGCTGCCAGTGTTTTGTTATGACTTAAGATCAGGGCCGGACGGTTGAGTTGCTGAATAACGTTGGCCATGGTAAAGGTTTTGCCCGAGCCGGTCACTCCGAGCAGTGTCTGGGCAGGTTCCCCGTTTTTGATGCCCTCCACCAACTTGTTGATCGCCTGGGGCTGGTCACCTGTAGGCTCGTATTCACTGGTGATTTCAAAATTCATAATGGCTCCTTTAGAGCAAAAATAACCCTTTTGCTTAGTTTAAACTGAGAACTTTATCTATATTTTCACCCTGAAACGTTTAAGATTATTTTATATTTTTTTTTATCGCTTTTTTTAAACATTAACTACCTTACCTCTAACCCATGTCGGAAAATATCGTGCTTGTACAGGCTCTGGCCGAACTTGCCTATTCCATTGCGCTTGCTGATGGAGAACTTGAAGAAAAAGAAAAGAAAGCATTTAACCAGATCATTGAGTCGGAGCTGGGCAAAAGTGCCTGGACGGCAAAAAATCGATTCGCAATCCTGGAAGAGCGCATTACGCCCAACGTAGAGCAATCATACAAATTCGCCATGTTTGCCATCAAAATGAACAAAAAAGATTTCTCGCCTGCTATGAAACAAAAGTACATCAATGTGATAGAGCGTATCGCAGCGTCTATCGAAGGCCTGAGGAACACGGAAAAGACACTGATTGACAGATTTAAAAAAGAAGTGGAAATGATCTAACATTGTCCATTTGACGGTAAGTCCTGAAAAGAATAGAAAAATGACACGCGCTGCGTCGGGCGGTGCAGGCACTACAACGTGGCGATTTCGCAGCATTGTAGCTCTTGATCATTACCGCCCCGGGGAGCTCTTATGGTCAAATGCGGGGCATACACAGTAAGGCGCTCATATGTGCTTTGCTTGCACAGCACTTCAGTTAGATTAGATATTTCACAGCAGCAATCAGATTGATCGCAATTGCTACGTGCATCGGCATGGCGGCGCCAATTATCAGATTTTTGGCTTTACCGTTTGTCAACCCGTAGCCTTTAAAAACCCTCGTCGTCATCGGCAGGTTTTTCGGTGTCTTTGGCCGGTTCTTGCACAGGGTTCAGCAGGTCTTCCTCAGTTTGAGCTTCTATGGGCTTACCGCGCTTTTTCTTTTTTACGGTTTCCGTGTTGTCTTCTACTTCGCCTGGCATCAGTTCTTCTTCTGTATTGTCCACGGGAATTTGCAATATATCAAGCGTCTCGGAGACAGGGCTTACCGGCACATGAATTTCATATGGCTCCCTGATGCCAAGATATTCCAATCGGAAACGATCCACAAACTTAAGCACATCGGGCAGGTCGGCATCTACAAAAACATATTCGCCAAAGCCGGCCTTGCTGATGTTACTTTTGGAAGCTATGATGTCTACAAAGTTGCTATTGGAAGAATAGATCATCAGTTTGTTGTCTTCATATCCTAAAAAATACCAGCAATCTGATGACACTTGTATAAATACATTCATCACGTTGCCCCGCTCTGTCGATCGCTTTATCTCTATGAAACCATCTATCTGCGCATTGATATCGGCCTTGAGTATATTTGACAGCCCGACTTTACCTACACTGTACCAGGCATTGGAGGTTGGAGACCATTTCATGTCCACCTTCGAAAATACCATACTGCCAGCCATTTTGGGCGTAAAGGCGCCAATGGGTACATACGCTTCTTTGTTTCGCCGGTCGTATTCTACTGTGGCGCGTTCGCCAATGATTTCGGCTACTTTGTATAAAAACGCGTCAGGGTCGTTTTCGGCTTCCGGTGCCCCAAAGTTTTCAATCACTTCAAAAAGGTCGGCAGCCATGACCATCAGGGCCTGTTCGGGCAATTTATAATCGAACTTAAGCAAGGTATTGATTTGATATTGACCGCTATTCACATTGCCACTGCCAAAGCCTGAAGCGGTAAGCGCCGCGTTTTCATTTGATTCTACAAACTTGACCGGGCCTTCAAATTCTATTTCTCCCGAATGATCGTTGTAGCCAAATACTTTTCCACTAAACTGGTGTCCGTTGGTTTTGGCCGTATCTTCGATCATAAACATGTCCTTTTCGGGATCATAATGCAATATGCCATCAGGCTTGAAAAAGTCGTCATCGGTGTCAAGTTTCTTTTCCTGAGCAAATGTGGCATACAGCTCATTGTTCAAGCTGCCATAATGTATGCCGGCATTTAGTTTTTGGCCGCTTTCTGTCACGGCCTGGTTAAAGTCGAACATCACTTCCTGAGCTTCTTCGTCCATGCTCGAGTATTGTACCCAGGTGCTGTAATCTGTGCGAGACGGGAGGTCAAATTGAATGTATCCATCCAGTTTTAGCGCTTTGTTTTGTGCATACATCGTCACATCACCTTTGTAAAACGTTCCTTCAGATATCTTCATTTTGTTGGTTTCGGCGATCACCCCGCTGGAAACAGTTTGTAACTTGGCATTCTTGACCAGCGGATCTTTCCAGAGTTCAAATTTTCCAAACTTTATATTAAAGGTATCCTTGAGTGCATTTACAAATTGATAGGTAGCATCGCCCGAGAAACTGGTACGCGAGTGAATCTGGATGGTGCCATCTATCAGCCGGTGGTATTCGTTTAGTGTGTCGATCACAATAGTGGTATTATACAATTCGCCAATGAGGGCATTTTCCAGAATCAGCACTTCATTGTTTTCCGGAGTGATCATGGCATCGCCTACTACTATATAAGGTATGCCCGACACTTTGAGCTGACTGGAAGGTATGTCGTACACTGCTGCTTCGGCATTGAATGCGAGGGAGTCCAGTTCTTTTCTGGTGGCATAAAAATAGGAATTTTCGATATCGACATCGGGTGGCTTGGTCATATATACCTTTTGCTCCTGCAGGTTCCATTGCGCCTTGGATATAGAGGTTTTGATCTGTGCGTATGGAAAATCAAGCGCTGCCATACCTTCAATCTCCGGACTGATGTCGGCCACATCGCGGGTAAAGTCAAACTCCAGCCTGATGTCATCGCCCTTCAGCAGTGGTTTTTCGGGATTGTCTGAGGCAAGCTTAAAGAACGAATGCTTGGCCGTGAGGTCATATTGGCTAAAGCTAAACTCGTCCGATCTGGATTCGAAACCCCGGGTGGACATGGTGCCTCCTCCATTTACTCCTTTTGTATTCAGGTCGATAAAGCCATTGAGCGTGGCGGTATTGTCATATAACTGGAAGCTGTCGAGCAGGTTGTGCACATACATGTGGTCTTGCTTCGGTTCCCATTTCATATTAAAATTATTGGTATAAATATCGGGATATGACACGCCATTGTAATCTCCCTCGTTCAGCTTGAAATTGGTGCCCTCAGCTACCATGGAGTCGAGGTAGAACACATAATTGTCGGAATAAGACGAACTGGACAGGTAATCGATCTTACCGCTGCCCACCAGGCCGCTTTTATCCAGTTTCACTTTGTTGTACAGCTTGCCCGGCCCATCGTAGAGGGCAAATCCATCCTGTGAAATGGTATGCTCAAAACCCAGGGAGTTGTCGTCCATGATCTTGAGCCGCTCCTTGAATTCCGGCAAGATGCCGCCCGTCACAAACGAACCTTCGAAACCAATGGTAGCCGGGTCGCTGCTGCTGAGGCTGTCTATGCCAAAGGGAGGCACCAAAAAGTACACCGATTTATCGTATGCGCCATTGAGGGTCTCTTCACCATCGAAGTACACAATGGCTCCGCGCTCGGCATCGAAAGTGGGATATTGGGGGAATATCTTTCTGCCCGATTTATTGTCGGGTCGGTTGATGTACAAGGTGCCACTGCTGCTGTTGTTTGCCGATACTTCTATCATGTCGTCCTGATATTGTTCCAGCGATACCAGTTTATTGTCCACCTGTCTTTTTTCGTACTGACCTTCGCCATCTACATAAAATTTAATGGAATCAATATTTTGCAAATCGACCAGGAAACTGTCGTAGCGAAAGGTAAAGTTGCGACCCACAAATTCAAAATTGCCTGCAAACAACTGTCCGTCGAATTTGAAATCACGGTTTTTGAGCAGTTGTACCTGGTTGTCTTTAGGATAAATGTAGACATCGAGTATCTCGCTGATAAAAAACTTGTCAATGCCCCGTACCGTGAGCTCGTCGGTATCGAGGTGGAGGGTAGAGTTGGGCTGTTTGGTAGCCAGAGAAGGAATGAGCAAATCGTCGTAATCTTTCCGATTGTTTTTAGATCGCACATAATGCAGCGCTTTGTCTTTGATGTATATCCTTCCGCCTACATTATCATATTCTATAAAATCGAGATATAGCAAATGCTCCATTGCTCCGCGAACCGCCTTTTCGTTTAGGTTGAGGTCTTCGATGAGGTTAGTGACATAAAATTCCCGTGTTTTGTTTTTGGTGCCGTAGTTATACACCACCAGCAAGGGGTTGAAATTGTACACGCCGGTCAGCTCTTGTATTTCATCAAAATCGAAGTATTCGCCAGATTTGAAATACGCAGGCAACATGCTTTTGGCATTCAGTATAGAAATATTGAGGCTGTCGCTTTTTAAATCCCAGTCGATGATATCTGCCTCTATGGTCATATTGAAATAGGAGGCATTGAAGGGCCGGAGCGAATAGCCGTTTTTGTCTTTGATGGCCACAAAACGCTTGCTATCTGTATAGTATCTGGTCTTTACAGAAGGGTGCGTGATGGAGTCCCGGCCGTGGTACACCGTGGCGCGAGAGTTAAATGAGGTGATGACCGTATCCTGAAATTGGAATAATTTAGAATATACCTTAAACTTTTTGCCTTCAGCATCGCTTAGTTCGATTTTAGACTCACGTCCATATGCCGAGGCTCCTACCAGTCTTTGTCCTTCCAGACTGATGCCCCCGATGTACTCCAGGTTTTCGTCCGTCGGAAAATTAAGTCTGATGTCATTATTATAAGATATAAACCTGGGGTAGGAGGTGTCGGTACTGTCGTGTTTCACACTTTTAAACTCAAAAAACCTTCCGCCTCTTTATCGATTTTTTCTTTGTAATTCAGTTTGGCATTGCTGGCTTCCAGGTAGGGATTGCGGGTATTGAAGCTATAATCCTCTAACGTCACATAGACCTGATCCGGGGCAAAGCCGGCCGAAGACCAGTCGAACGTGCCACCATTTCCCACAAACATGTACTTATCAAGCAGGAAGGTGCCGCTGGTGTTTTTGATGATAACTGAGTCGTAATTGGAGGCAATGATCAAATCTACCCTGTCGAAAATAATGGTGGCGCCTTCTATTTGAGGCATTGGTGTGGACAAGGCATTTTCCTGAAACGAATAAAGCACCGCATTGTCGGTAGCTTCGTCAATTTCTGCCCAGCTCCTTACTTCCTCGTCTTCGTCAGCTTCATCCGCATCGCCCCACGAATCATCGGCCTCATCGCCCCATCCGCTATCATCGCCCCATCCATCATCGCTTCCCCAATCATCCTCAGGCTCTTTTTGCCGGGCTTTTTCTTTTTTTTCCTTTACGGGAGGTACATACTCCTGCTCGACCTGAGGTGCACCAAATTTGAAATCGAATTTCCCTTCTATGGCGTACAGACTGTTGTATCTCGAGAAATGCAAGGCACTGCGCTCAAAAAAAGTTCGCAGGTTTACCAATTCGCGCGATAAGTTGCGGGAGGTACTCACATTCATGGACTGGGCAATCATTTCCAGAAAGTGGTCAAGTTTGGTACCGGACAAGTTGGCCTGTTGTATACCGGCGGTCAATGCCCCAAAGAAGTCACGCTGAAATGGGCTCACGGCAAATTTGCGATCTTGCAATTCGATAGCAATGTCCATAACCTGCTGCTGTTGGTTGGCAGAAAATGAGGCCGGCCATAGCGCCTGGAAATCCTGACCTATCGCTGCTGCTTCGGGATTGTTGGTATTTTGCAGCATAGTGGCCACTTGCGCGCCAAATGCATCGCCCCGGGCTTCGAGCACTACGTGCTGCGACAGGCCGAGGTGTGTCAAACACACCAAAAATACCAGACAAAAAGCTAGTTTCATATGATCCTGTTTTTCAACATTTGCCGACCAAAAAGCCGACAAGTTAGCATATAATGAGGTATTGCTTGATGTGAGAATGGCTTAAAAGTCAACTATATAAGTTTTCAGTGATATTAACGCCATTTCTGGCCACAAGAGTATATATCTACGCAAAGTCCAATTGCATCATGGCCCAATTGTTTCTGGACGAAGTATGCCGCAGCGAAAGACCGTGTTCTTCCGCCTTTTGCTTCAAATCGGGCATATCATCGGCATAAAAACCACTCAGTACCAACAAACCCTTTTTATGCAGCAGAGTGGTGTACACCGGCAATTCATCCAGCAGCACATTTTTATTGATGTTGGCGTAGATGATGTCATAGCTGGCAGACAATGTAAGTTTATCTATTGTTCCCTTCAAAAGCTCATATTTCTCCAGGCCATTCAGTGCAAAATTTTCTTCGCTATTGCTGATACACCAATCGTCTATATCGGTGGCGGTAATCTTTGCTGCGCCCAGTTTATGTGCCATTATTGCCAATATACCGGTGCCTGTGCCCACATCGAGTACATGCTTGCCCATATGATCGATGCCCAGTTGCCTGGCCACAATGAGATGGGTGGTTTCGTGGTGCCCGGTGCCAAAGGCCATTTTTGGATTAATAATCACCTCAAATTCAAATCCGGGCTTTGGATCATGAAAAATTGCCCTGATCTGTACGCGATCATCGATATAGACCGGATCAAAGTTTTTTTCCCACTCCTCATTCCAATTGATGTTGGGAAGATCTTCGACGGTAAATCCCTGCAAAGCCGGGTATTTGTCCAATATCTTTTGCAGTCCGGCAGCATCAAACAGCTTTTTATCAATATATGCTTCCAGGGCATGATCCAGCTCCTGAAACGAATCGTAGTGAGCGCGCTCCAGCCCGGCTATAAGCACATCGTGCATATCGGGTGGGCATGGAATGGTGATTTTTAGATACTGAGTCATCTGGCTAATTGTTGCAACCGGCAAAGGATTCCACTTCTATAAAATAAACAGAAAAATCTGCAAGGCCTTTCTTGGATTCGAAATAAATAGTGAAGTCGGCAAAAGCCTTGGTGTCGGTAAAGTGCCATAGACCTTCACGGTCGGCAAACACCCTGCTATCTGCCTCATAGACCTTGATATTACAAAATGCCTCCGAATCTTCTTCATATACCCGGTAATCGGCCAATTGCGGGTTTTTTTCGACATATACAGCGCCAAACACCTTGCAAAAGTCCACCTGGGCAGAAAAAACAGAAGGAGAATTGCCGGTGGCCACAAGAGCCAATACCAGGACAATTCTCCTTAATATTTTTATAATCATATTGTTAATACGACTTACCGATATCGACGAAATCACGAGATTTCAAAGATGCTCCCCCTATCAGTCCGCCGTCTATGTCTTTTTGGGCAAACAACTCATTGGCGTTTTTGGGGTTGCAACTTCCACCGTAGAGAATGGATATTCCTTCTGCCACATCTTGACCATATTTAGCCGCCAGATGAGCCCGGAGTTTTTCATGCATTTCCTGCGCCTGCTCTTTGGAGGCTGTTACGCCGGTGCCAATGGCCCAAATCGGCTCATACGCAATCACTATTTTTTTGATGTCTTCTACCGAAAGGTGGAACAAGCTTTCGGTCAGTTGGTTGGTAACAAACTTGAAGTGCTCGTTTCTTTCTCTGATTTCCAGTGTTTCTCCGCAGCAAAAGATGGGCGTAAGACCAGCTTCCAGTACGGTATTTACTTTTTTCGCAAGAAAGGCATTGGATTCTCCATAATATTCTCTGCGTTCGCTATGGCCCAATATCACATACTCCACTCCTACAGATTTAAGCATGCCCACGGATATTTCGCCGGTAAAAGCGCCTTTGAGGTTATCGTTGCAGTTTTGTGCACCGAGAAAAACTTTTTCGGATTTGCCTATTATTTTGGAAACACTGCTCAAATGTATGAATGGGGCGCAAATGATCATTTTGACGTCATCTTTGAGCTCATCGGCAACCATGTTTACGATCTCCGAAGTCAGGCTTACTCCTTCCTCCAGGGTATTGTTCATTTTCCAGTTTCCTGCAACTATTCTATTTCTCATTTTTTCAAATATTAATAATTAAAAATCAGCTTCAAATTTACTCATTAAGATCGTAGCTACATAAAATGCGTGTTTATTATTCTGACAATCATGACAAAAATCATAACAATCAGCCTTCCAAAGACAAGGCTTCTAATCGTAATGGTTTATATTTAGGCACAACATTCACCGCCGGATGGTGCTCTAATGAAAAGGATACAAATATCGACGGCATGATTTTGATAATTTTATTTAATGGGTCTCCCTGCAATATCGTCTCTAAGCTATAGCCACATTATGTTGAATTGTAAGCTAACGATCAAATCCAACCATAATCCATGAGTCCCTATCTTGCCGAATTTGTGGGTACCGCTATCCTGATTACCCTTGGTGGAGGCGTTGTGGCGGGCAGTAACCTCAAAAACTCCTATTCCGAAAAGTCGGGTTGGCTGGCCATCTGTGTTTGCTGGGGCTTGGCGGTCACTTTTGCCATTTATGCCGTAGGCAACATCAGCGGAGCCCATATCAACCCCGCTGTTACGCTCGGCTTTGCCATTGCTGGTGATTTTCCATGGAATGCTGTGCCCGGCTACATTGTAGCTCAGGTGCTGGGTGCCATGACGGGAGCCACCCTCATCTGGGTTTTTTACAAACCACACTGGCGCCACACCAGTAATACCGCAGCAAAACTGGGCGTCTTTTGTACATCGCCCGCAGAACGCTCGCTTCCCAACAACCTGGCCAGCGAACTGATCGCCACATTCTTTCTGATGCTGGGGCTATCGTATATCGGTGAAAATAATTTTGCCGACGGACTCAACCCCATCGTTATTGGTGCGCTTATCACCATTATAGGCCTGGGGCTCGGAGGAACAACCGGCTTTGCCATCAATCCCGCACGAGATTTTGGCCCAAGACTCATGCATGCAGTATTGCCCATCTCCGGCAAAGGCGGCTCGGATTGGGCCTACGCCTGGGTACCAATAGCTGGCCCCATTATCGGAGGCATGACCGGCACACTGTTTTTCAAAGCATTTTTTGCAGGTGTATGGAGCTACTGGTTTTGGATTTTCATGCTTTTATCTCTGGCTATTATTATATATGCGGCATGTTATAAGCAACCGACCCGGGAGTCTGTATCGTGACACCGCGGCACAAGCAGCCTCTATCTATTAGCGGGTTTTGAAAAAATTTGTAAGACCAGGAAGGCAAAGCCCCAGAAATACAAGCGCTCGGTTTATGATCATTTGTCGCTCTGTTGACAAGCCAACAAATACATTTAGTTCATCTTGACTCCATGTTGGGAAAATCTCTTATAATATGGATAGCGTGCCTGACGTGGCTGCACTTTGGTGCCGAAGCCATGGATGATGATCAATTTTTCGCGCAAAGCGATGCTTTTTTTAAAACTCATGTAGATGAAGGCCTGGTTAAATACGGCCAGATCAAAAGCAATACAAAACTGCTGCAGGACTTGATCAGCTACGTGGCCAATGCAGAAATAAAATCCATGAGCGGGCAGGCACAATTGGCTTTTTATATCAATGCCTACAACCTTTGGGTAATCCACCACATCATCGAGTACTACCCGGTAGATGCTCCTATGTCCATTGAAGGTTTTTTTGATAAAAAAAAGATTAAAATCGCTGGAGAGGAAATGACCTTGAACGACCTTGAAAACGGCAAAATTCGTGCATTTCAAGACCCAAGGATACACTTTGTGCTGGTATGTGCCGCTCTTGGATGTCCTCCTCTGGCTGATTTCAGCTATACCCCCAGCCAGCTCAACCACCAGCTTGAGCAGCAGACCAGACTGGCACTCAACCATCGCGACTTTCTGAAAAAGACAGGAGATAAAGTATTGCTATCGGAAATATTCAAGTGGTATCGCGACGATTTTGGAGCCTCAGATGCAGAACTGCTCCATTTTATCAATACCTACCGCAATCAGCCTTTGCCTTCCCAAACACGCCTTGATTTTTACCAATACGACTGGACGCTGAATGACGCCTCACCCTTGTAGAGCGGAGTGCTTTTAATTACCAGGTGTTTTCTTTTTAAGCGCTAAGCAAAAATACTGGCAGACTGAAGGCATTTGCATTACTTTTACACACAGCTATGGGAATACTTTTAATGATCATTTATGCCGTATGCATGCTTTTTATTATGCTCTTCAGCCTGGTGCAGCTCCATCTTGCTCTGGTGTACAAAAGGCATCAAAAGGCCGGTATGTCCACCCCGATTTCCGCTCAAGCGCTCCATACATTTCCCATGGTCACCATCCAATTGCCTGTGTATAACGAAATGTATGTAGTGGAGCGCTTGCTCGATGCCGTCATCGCCATCGACTGGCCAAGACCCAAACTGGAAATTCAGATTTTGGACGACTCTACGGATCAAACCACTTCTCTGATAGAAAAGAAAATTTCGGAAGAAAAATTTCGTGGTTTCGAGATTTATCATATTCGCCGAAAAAACCGCAAAGGGTACAAAGCAGGGGCCTTGCAGTTTGGCCTGGCAGTGGCCCAGGGGGAGTTCATCGCCATTTTCGATGCCGATTTTGTACCGGCCAGGCCATTTTTGAAAGACACCGTGGCTGCCTTCACCAGTGCCTCCGTAGGTATGGTGCAAACCAAATGGCAACACCTCAACAAAGACTATTCGCTGCTCACCAGATTGCAGGATTTTGCCCTCAATGCACATTTTACCGTAGAGCAAACTGGCCGCTCAGCAGCGGGCAGTTATATCAACTTCAATGGTACCGCCGGAATTTGGCGTAAAGCGTGCATCGTAGATGCCGGAGGTTGGCAGGCCGACACCCTCACCGAAGACCTCGATCTGAGCTACCGGGCACAGATGAAAGGGTGGAAATTTGAATATCTCGAAAATATCAAATCACCTGCCGAACTACCGGTGATAATGTCTGCCATAAAATCGCAACAATTTCGGTGGACCAAAGGTGGTGCCGAAACAGCCCGGAAAAACCTGGGAAAAGTACTGAAGTCGAAAATGGCATTTTGCAACAAGGCACACGCCTTCTTTCACCTGACTAATAGCGCCAACTTTTTGATGCTACTGATCGCTTCGGTGGTGAGTATTCCTTTACTTTATATTAAGTATAAAAACCCGGACTTCCGGATGTATTTCAATCTCGGCACGGTGTTTATCATCGGCTTTGCCGCCATCGCCTATTTTTACTGGATTGCCCACCATGCGGGGGAATCAAAAAAGCGGTTTTTTGTGTATTTTCCTATGTTCATGGTTTTTTCTATGGGTTTCACATTTAACAATAGCCTGGCAGTGATCGAAGGTTTGCTCGGAAAAAAGACTTCGTTTGTGCGCACACCAAAGTTTAATATCGTAGGGCTGCAAGGAGACTGGAAAGGCAATATTTACCTGAGTCGCCACCTCTCATGGTCTACCGTGCTGGAAGGAGCCCTTAGCATATACTTCCTTTCGGGAATAGTAATTGCTGTGCTGGTGGCCGATTACGGACTCATTTTATTTCATCTCATGCTGTCGCTTGGTTATGGACTTATATTTTACTATTCAATCAAAAAACAATGAAAAGCATGCTGATTTTTTCATTCTTAACATTAATTACTCAAATGGCCGGATGTCAGACCAAGACTTATGAAGAGAAATTGGAGTCGCTCTATTCGCACTCGGTACCCCTCATCAGCACCAGGGATTTGATGGACGCGCAAAGCCAACAAAAACCCATGGTGCTGCTCGATACCAGAACCACCGAGGAGCATGCGGTGAGCGCCATAGCAGGAGCGAGATTGGTGGATTTCGATAATTTTAGTGAAAAAGACATAGCCGATATCCCCCGCCATGCCGAAATAGTAGTTTATTGTTCGGTCGGGTACCGCAGCGAAAAAATCGGTGAAAAGATGCTTGCCATGGGCTATACTAATGTAAAAAACCTGTATGGGGGAATTTTCCAATGGAAAAATGATGGATTGGACGTTGTCGGTAAAAATGGCGTGGCTACCGACAGCGTGCATACTTACAATAAAAGTTGGTCGAAGTGGCTGCTGAAGGGCATAAAGGTGTATTGAACCCAGGTACATTTCTGATTATTGTCGCAATAGACCTTTCTATCGCGCCATCATGGCAAAAGTACAAAGCCCGGTGTATTCACACTTTCCTAACACCGCGATGTAAGGAATTCTACGAAGGATGCTCCTCCAGACTCGTCAGGATCACAAAGTTATGAATCGCCGAGCTGTGAATTTAGAATTGATACAAACACCATCTGACCGGATTTTACGTCTGCGGCAAAGTGCTGGAACATAATTATATAGCCATACCGTTAGCCTTTGAGGCTACACATTGTGCTGTGTATTGGGCATGCCCTAAAATAATGTAGGGCATTTGGAATGATAAGCAAAATATAATTTTCCAATCAGCGTAATGTTTGCCATAAACTCAGTTTTTTAAGTGTTGGCATTCATCCTAAGTTTGCCTCCTAACCAATTATTGCGTATCGCTATGAAAAAGAAATGGAGAAAATTCATCACTTCCTTAAAGCCCGTCTATAATGTCGATGTGACCTTGTATCACTTTATCCCGGGTATGCCAGTAAAGGAGAACCGCACCAGGCATTCCTTTGGCAAGGGCGCTTTGGATGAAGCGAAATCATTTTTTGACAAAGCCTCACAAATGACCAGAGACGTAAATGTAGCCCCTGTCGAAATCAGCCTGATAAGAGGCAAAAAACGTGTGGTCTATACGCGACATTTTGGGCCGGTAAAAGCCCTTAAGCAAATGAAAATCAGTGCATAGATAAAATAACAAATCATTTTCGGAGTCAAATAGCCGGTTGATCCCCTTCTCAATTCCGGTAATCTGCCAGGCTATATGACTTTGAATTTATATTTTGGTAATATCCATTCAACAACCTTTGACCCTATATCGCGTTTGCTCTTCCATTAAACAATTTACCATTCAACATTTCAAACACAGAACCATGTCCAATATTTTCTATCCCCTCTTCACTATTTGTTGTAGTAAAACTTCGCACACTTTTGGCATTAAAGGTAAAAAAATAAACGTTCCGCCTGTAGTCAAAAAATGATGGATGCTGATTGACTTTAACCTTGCCCTCACCTATTCCCAGCTTGCTTTGGCAGCATGGGAGGTGGAGTCATCTCTCCTTCAACCACTGGTGTTCCAATGCTAATGTGCAGGCCGGCTCCCGCCTCCATACAGCTGTTCCCACGACACGCAACAGCCCGAATTTTAGCATAAGCATTTCAATTTTTTAAGATAAAATTATTAGCCCCGGTTGGAGTCAAACTCATTTCGCTAACTAAACGACATTGTTTCCTGATTGACAATAGCAAAAATTTCAATTCATTTTCTGTCTTGAAGGTCAGTCCCAGTTTAAAAGTATATTCAAAGACATATTGGAGCCGAGCCGACCCCACATACAAAAAGAACTAAGCGCAGTCGTGTGAGCTAGCTGAGCTATCTCGCTAAGCCCCTCCTTTTTCTATATTCCGAAAAAATTTAGCGCTGTATTACCCAATCAATGGCTTCGAAAGTTGTCCGGCAATACCTCATTGACCGGAAGAATAAAAAGCTATAATAGGTTGAAAACCACAAACCTGACCCCCTGCGACGGATACATTTCACTCCATATCTGAGTAAGATGTGACAAACGAAAGCTGCTCCTGGCCTTTGCCTGCGGTTTATGTTGAATGCGACTCACTGGCAGTTTGAATTGTTGTACTGATACATTTAACATTTTACTTATGATATTAAAACAATTTAGATATCTAAACTACTTAGTTAACTTATGTTATAATAACATTTTACATATGTTAAAATCTATATTCATGGTATAGAAATGTCATGATGATAAGCTTAGCCTTACACCGTCATGGCGAACGGAGCTTTTCGCGTAGTGTGGCAATCTGCCAGCGACTGGCCGGGAACCATGAGGATCATTGCATTATGGGGCGCGATTATAATTTTACTAATCCTGCACATCCTGCAATCCTGCGCATCCTGATTCAGACAGTGCGCAAAGACGGCTAATAGTTTATTTTGCGTGGTCAATGGCGCATGCTTTACTCCGTCATTGCGAACGGAGCTTTTCGCGTAGTGTGGCAATCTGCCAGCTATTGGCAGGGAATGGGACGCGATTTATACTTTTTACTCATCCTGCACATCCTGCAATCCTGCGCATCCTGATTCAGACAGTGCGCAAAGACGGCTAATAGTTTATTTTGCGTGGTCAATGGCGCATGCTTTACTC
>JAAUQL010000198.1 GCA_012033595.1 Cyclobacteriaceae bacterium
CAAGATTCCCCACTGCTAAACCGATACAACGTAATCTCGCGGCCTGTCTCGCTGATTTTGTAGACCCTTACTGTTCCGCTTACGAGAAGGGCGATTGCACTCACCCTATCGCCAAACCCAAATACGTTTTCGCCGGCCACAATGTGCGCGAAATAAGCATGATCCCGTAATTCAGTCAGCAGTTGGGGTTCTACGGCTTGAAAATGGGGAAATAATCAGAGGCAATAACCAGGAAAACGCAGCTTATCCATCAGGATTATGTGCTGAGAGGGTTGCGCTTTTTTATGCAAACTCTAAGTTTCCGGATAAAAAGGTAAAAACAATTGCTATTTCGGCATCTTCGAACGGGAAATTTACAAAATTCCCTGTAGGCCCCTGCGGCTCTTGCAGACAAGTGATTCTTGAAACGGAAAACAGATTTAAAAATCCAATCAAAATCATCATGTACAGCGAAAGAAAAAATACAGGTTGTGGAAGATGCAAGTAGCTTATTACCGATTAGTTTTACTGAAGATTTTTTAAAAAGAGAAACTAGAACCTAGAAGTTGGAGCTTTTCTCTAAAAAACATGCATGGCAAGATATTGAGATATTTTGTAAATTTGTATTCAGTGATTAAATTAAACAGGGATGATTACAGATATATCAGTTTTAGATATTAACAAAAAATACACCTACGCTGAATACCTAAATGGCAGTTCAAAGAGCGGGTTGAATTAATCAAAGGCAAAATATTTAAAATGACACCAGCTCCCAGCAGACGGCATCAAAAATACTCGTTTAACCTGGGTTTGGAGTTTGGTAAATACCTTGAAGGAAAAAGTTGCGATATTTACTCCGCTCCTTTCGATGTCAGGTTTCCAATAGGCGGGGGTGACGAAAAAACATATACGGTTGTTCAACCCGATATTTGCGTAATTTGCGATAAAAGCAAGCTGGACGAAAAAGGGTGTGTTGGTGCACCAGATCTTATTATTGAGATACTTTCGCCCTATACCGGAGGGAAAGATGCCACCATAAAATTTGATTTATACCAGGAACAGGGCGTGAAAGAATATTGGATGGTATACCCCGGCGAGAACCTTCTTGATGTTTTTTTACTGAACAACAATGGAAAATACGAATTACTAAAAAAATACACCCAGGAAGATAAGGTCAAAGTAAATATTTTCGAGGATTTATATATTGATTTAAGTAAAGTATTTGAGGATGAATAAAATAAGAACTTTGAACTTCAAAATCGAAATTGCAGTGCTTAATATTTGATGCTTACGGTTTATTTTACCTACTGAAAGTTATTTTCGTTCCTGTATAAAAACACTAATTTCCAATAAACTAAGTTCCAATTTCAGCCTCAAAAAACTTCCAAAGGGGATCATCTGGTACTTCAGCTGTTATTTTAAAGGGTTCTTTCTTTACAGGATGTTCAAATTCTAAATACCTGGCATGCAAATGAATACCACCATCTTTATTGGAACGGGGAAAACCATATTTCAGGTCTCCTTTAATTTTACAACCAATGGCACCAAGCTGTGCCCTTATTTGATGATGACGACCAGTATGCAGTTCAATTTCCAATAAAAAGTACTTATCAGAGGACTTTAATAACTTATAAGTTAGTTGAGCCTCCTTACTCTCACTCTTTTGACTTTCTGAAACATACGACTTATTCTGTTTCTCATTCTTGATTAGAAAATGGGTTAATGTATCGGAGTTTTTTGGAGGTGCTTTGTCTACAACTGCCCAGTACTTTTTAATGACTTTTTTCTCTTTGAAAAGTTCATTCATGCGCGTAAGAGCCTTAGAAGTACGTGCAAAAATAACTAGTCCACTGGTAGGACGATCAAGACGGTGTACAAGCCCTAAAAATACCTCGCCAGGCTTGTTATATTTTACTTTAATGTAGGCTTTTACCTGATCTATTAAACTCTCATCGCCTGTTTTGTCACCTTGCACCAGCTCTGAGCAGGTTTTATTGACAATGATTAGGTGGTTATCTTCGTATATTATTTTCATTCGAACTAGAAGTTAGAAGTTAGAAACTAGAAATTAGAAAATTACCAGATATGACAATTAATCACACTTTAGAATATGCATTATTTATTCTTTGTACATAGAACTTTCGTAAAAATTGTCGCTTTTTGAAATTACTCCTACCCTAGTAATTTTCGTCATATCTTCAATAATATTTAAGGCATCAGTATCAATAGGATCATGCATGTAATAAACCCTCAAATTTGGTAAATCTTTAATAAATAAGACTAATTCAAATATTTTCTTCATCCCATATGTATTGATATAATGAAAGCCTAAATAGAAATCTGAAGAATCATTTGGCTCTTTAAGATACTCTCCAAGCCAATCAAAAATATCATTATAGCATTTCTTTACTGATTCATCTTCCTCAAGTGAATATCCATAGATACGAAATATACCTTTTTCCTAATCCAATTCCACAAAAGGGATATGAAAAGTAGGATGTCTTTTTATAACTAATTTTCGCATCTTCCAAATTTCCAAGTTCTAATACACTAATTTCCAATGACCAATGACTGACCAATGAGAATTATACTTCTTTCATCGAAAGCTGAATTCTTTTTCTCTGCACGTCCACTTCCAAAACCTTTACAGTAACGTGCTGGTGGAGGCTCACCACATCAGCAGGATTACTCACATATTCATTTTCAGATGCGAAATATGTACTAATCCATCCTGCTTTACACCGATATCAACAAAAGCGCCAAAATTGGTGATGTTTGTAACGATTCCCGGAACGACCATATCAACTCTTACATCTTCGATACTACGAATGTTTTGGTCAAACTCAAAAATCTTAATTTTGGTTCGCGGATCCCTCCCTGGTTTTTCTAATTCATCAACAATATCCTTTAAGGTAGGAATCCCAACTTTATCATCAACGTATTTCTCCAAACGAATTCTTTTTTCAAATCTTTCTCTTGCATTAGATCCTTCACCGATTTACCCAAATCCTTTGCAATCTTTTCTACCACGCCATACGATTCAGGATGTACCGCACTGTTATCCAGCGGATTATCAGCATTTGAAATACGTAAGAATCCGGCAGCCTGCTCAAAGGCTTTGGCACCCATGCGCTTCACCTCCTTCAATTGTTTTCGAGATTTAAAAGCACCATTTTCAGCCCGGTAATCTACAATATTTTGAGCCAATTGTGGCCCCAAACCCGAAACATAAGTCAGCAACTGCTTGCTTGAGGTGTTTAAATCAACACCAACTGAGTTTACACAGCTTTCAACTACAGTATCCAAACTGGTTTGCAGCTTGCTTTGGTCCACATCGTGCTGATATTGCCCTACTCCGATGGATTTAGGATCAATTTTCACCAGTTCTGCTAATGGGTCTTGCAGCCGCCGCCCGATGCTGATGGCTCCTCGCACGGTCACGTCAAGGTCTGGAAACTCAGCGATCGCCGTTTCGCTAGCAGAATAGATCGACGCGCCCGACTCATTACCATCACTTTGATCGGCGTGCCGGTCTAGAGCTTGGATCACCTCTCCCACAACGCATCTGTTTCTCGACCTGCCGTGCCGTTACCAATGGCAATGAGTTCAAGGTTATGCCGTTCAATCATATCCTGCACAAGTACGGAAGCTCGCTCCCGCTCTTGTTTGGAGTTGTGTGGAAAAACGGCATGATATTCCAAGAACTTGCCCGTATGATCTAGCGCGACAACTTTGCAGCCGGAG